>JBFLXS010000021.1 GCA_040755795.1 bacterium
TCATGGTCGGTGATGCAGATACCATCTAATTTTATCCTTTTAGCGTAATTAATAAGTTCATTAATATCAATCACACTGCAATGCGAACCAATCAAGGTATGTATATGCAAATCAATAATCATTTTTTTAAATATTCTCCAATCCTCACAAGAGATTCTGTAACTGTTCACCGCAGAGACGCAGAGGAACAAAGAAGACATAGAAATAAAGTAACTATTCAGCCACTGATTAACACGGATTAGCACGGATAAAAAAATAAACTACTCTCCTACTTTCCTACAGCGTGAATAGTTACTTTAATTTTTTCTCTGCGTCTCTGTGTCTCTGCGGTGAACGGTTACCTTCCTTCTATCCATGGTTTGGGTAAAAAGACATCTTCATATAACAATAGTGCCTCTCGGTCGCTTAATCCAGCAAGGAAATCAGTAATTATTCGTAATAAAGGGGTATCTTGAGCTAAAAAGTTCATCTTCTTCAGGACATAATCAGGATTTTTCATAAAATGTTCAAACAACTCGTTTAAAACCCTGGTAGCTTTATTCGTCTCCTGCATAATCTTTGGATGAGGATAGACATTTTCATAAAGATAGTTGCGGAGTGTATTTGTTGCCTCTAAAATCTCATCACCCATCGTGATAGCATTTTTATCCTGACTATTGAATATTATATCTGCCACCATAGTATTAATCCTTGAAGAATGTTTATTACCTAAAATACGAATAGGAGAGGAAGGTAAATCTTTAAATCTTATTACTTTTGATAAAATCGCATCTTCAATATCATGGTTGACATAGGCAATACTATCAGCTAATCTAACTATTTCTCCTTCTAATGTTATAGGTTTTGAATCCTGCGGATTAACAAATAGGCTTGCTGCTCCTCGAGAATGTTTTAAGATTCCATCTTTTGTTTCAAAGGTCAAATTTAGCCCCTGACCTCCTTTTTCCAGGATTTCAACCACCCGAATGCTTTGTTCGTTATGTCTAAATCCACCCGGGCATATTTCATCTAACGCCTTTTCTCCGGCATGACCAAAAGGTGGATGTCCTAAATCATGTCCTAATGAAATGGCCTCAACCAAATCTTCATTTAACCGTAATGCTCTGGCAATTGTTCGGGCAATCTGAGAAACCTCTATGGTGTGGGTTAATCTTGTCCTCAATGCCTCATGGGTTGGGATTAGAAATACCTGCGTTTTATATTTCAACTGTCTAAATGATTTAGAATGAATAATTCTATCCCGGTCCCGTTGATATGCGGTTCGGATTTTACAATCTTCTTCTTTTCTACTTCTTCCACGGGTTTTGGAAGAAAGTGCCGCATAAGGTGACAATCTTCTAACTTCTTCTTCTTCGGCTAATTGACGAATAAACATATCTGTTATATAATATACCATATCCTTTAGATTATTTCAAGAAAAAAAAGTGTTGGTGCGGATTAGTAACTATTCACCACGAAGAGCACGAAGGTCACGAAGATTGGACAAGATAAATCTTTTCGACCTGTGCAGGTAGAAAATTAAGGGAGCAGATTTTTAATAGTAAACGGGTGGATTTAGTAAGCGGATTTAACGGATTTAGCGGAAAAAGAAATAAAAAAAATCCGCTCAATCCGTTTAATCTGCTTACAATAAAAAATGGTAACCGTTCAGGTATAGATAAAAATATGTAACTATAACTCAAATCTCAAAACTACAACTTAAAACTAAAGGCTTCTCCCTCAGTCGCAATAAATCTCAATCAATCTATTAGAGAATTCATAGAGTTATTGTAATTACAATCTCTTAACTCTATAAACTCTATTAGTTTTAAGGTTTTGAGATGAGGTTTTGAGTTTTGACCTATGAGTTTTGAGTTAATATTGTCCCATCTGAGGGACACGGCTGAACGGTTACAAAAAAAGATATTTTTCTCTCTGTTTCTCTGGGTCTCTGCGGTAAAAAATTACCTGAACGATTACACCAAATTTATAAGCAAAACCTGTAATTCAGACAGTAAACTATAGACATCAGACATCAGATTAAAGCGGGCAGAAATTGCAGAAGAATGAAAGATTGGGAGACCTACCTATACTTCTGTAGGTAAGGCTTAGGAAAAAATTCAGGGAGTGAGGTTTTGAGGATGGTTTCCCAAATGTTGCTAATTTCCTGCATAAATAGAGTCTATAGTCTTGTGTCTGATGTCCAGTGTCTGAATCACAGATAAGCAAAACATCTCCAAAATCAGATTTAAGACTATGTTAAACTTGTTTACTTTCTAAGTACAAAGTATCGGGACATAAATCTTGTCCATTCTTCCATTGAATACTACCCAAAAATGGTTTGACAGAGTTAAATAGGTTAGCATTCGTTAATTCTTTAAATATCCCTTTGTCTAAATATGGCTTCACATCAAATACCTTAACTTCATCATTGGTAAAAGTTAAGGTTAATGTATAGTTAGAATTTGGTTTAACATCTTTAATCCTTGGATTCATGCTAATCACCTCTATTTCAGTGGATCTATCTTGAAGACATTTTCGCCACTACTGGCAAGTTCCCAATCAGCCACTAATTCTTCTCTGTGTATTTCAAGCCATGCCTCGACCAGCTTCATCTTACTTGGCTTGATATTGCCTTCTAATACTTCGCCATCTGGAATTGAGACAATAGCCTCTTGATCCTGATACTTGACATGAATATGAGGTGCATGGTGTTTCCTGTCGTCGAAATAGTACATCGAAATAATGATACCATAAAACATTGCGATTACTGCCATATTTTGCCTCCCTTGTTATTTTTCTCTGAGAGCCTAACGATGAGTTCAGCGGCGGCGAGGAGGATTGCTACTAAACTTTGTAAGCACGACAAAAGTTTAATAAACCACAAACTTTTGAAAAGCAGTGTAACTATTCACCCTGTAGGGAAGTAGGAGAGTAGGGAAGGTATTATCTAATTCTATCTAAAGGTCTTAATTATCTGCCAGATTTTCAATCCATTTGGGATATATCTGAAGAAGTGAGTAGGATGCTTATAGGTTTAATCAAATCAATTAAGAGTAAAATAGTATGAAGTATTTTCCCCCTTTCCTACTTCCTACTTCCTACTTCCTACTTGCTTGGTATGCTGAATAGTTACAAAGCAGTTAGCCCCCCGCCGTCCGCTGCAACGACTGGTTAGCCCAACCTGAAAGTTAAGCCATCACCGTAACTTTCATACCCAATCCGTGCAAAACTTTTATGATTGTGTCATATCGAGGTTTTGCACCAGGAGCAAGAGTTTTATACAAACTTTCCCGACCCAACCCTGTGCTTTTAGCGATTGCTGCTATACCACGCGCTTTTGCAACATCGGCTATCGCCATCAAAAATACATCAGGATTTTCATCTTCCATGGCAGCTGTTAGATACTCAGCGATGGTTTCTTCGTTATCGAGATAATCTGCTGCATCAAATTTTGTTAACGTTTTCATCATTTTACTCCTTGAGCATTGAAACAAGAGTTTTAGCCTTTTTAATGTCTCGAGTCTGAGACGATTTATCGCCACCTAATAGGAGAATAATCAGCAATGTACCTTTCTTTTTAAAGTACACTCTATATCCAGGACCATAGTGAATTCGCATTTCACTGACATCTTCACCTACAGGTTCAACATCACCTAAATTTCCTAATTCTGCGGATCGGATACGCGCCAGTATTCGAGCTTTCCCTTTTGCATCGCGCAATTTGGTAAGCCACTCATCAAATTCTTTTGTTCGAAGTACTGTATACATTTACCAATTACACCCTTTTGCATATATACTGATTAAGAAGAGTCGCCCTCATCTTCTAATCAAATTATACCAGACCATCACCATTTTGTCAAATCGAAAATTTGCCCCCAGCAATTCTCGGTGAAAAATTAGATAGAGACTCATTATTCCTTATTTTCCTCTCAAAATATATTTTTAAAAAAACTTAATTTTTTACTTGACATTTTACCGTAAGACTTTATTGAGATTTCTTACTATTCTCTTTATCGGCAGGATGAGAGATTTTTTTAGCTTTTTTTCAAAAATTCACGAAACTCCAGGTAATTTCATTTTGGCCTTAATTGTGGAAATAACACTACCTCCCGAATAGACGGGATGTTCGTCAAAAACATAACCAATCTATCTATCCCTATCCCCAACCCTCCGCACGGCGGCAGACCATATTCTAATGCCTGGATGTAGTCTTCATCTATTTTATCAGGATTTTGTTCTAAAAATCGTTTTCTTTGTTCTATTGGGTCATTTAGTTCGGAATAGGCATTACCCAGTTCTTCTCCATTGATGAAAAACTCAAATCGTTCAACTAATTCCGGGTTGTTCTCTTTCTGTCTGGCTAAAGGAGAAAGAACGGTTGGGTAATCCAGGAGAAATGTTGGCTGGATTAAATTTGGCTCAACCTTTTTATCTAAAATCTCTTTTAATATCTCAGCACAACTTTTATCTTTCTCGTCGGTTATCTTTCGCACATCCTCTAATTTTTCAATTTGGGCACCTGTCCATTTTGAAATTGCCTCATAAACCGTTATTCTTTGAAATGGTGGTGTCAGTTTTATTCCTTCTATTTTTAAAGATAGGTTATTTGCCAGATAAGATATAAGTTCTTCGATTAATTTCATCATATCGATGTAATCTGCATAAGCCTGATAAACCTCTAACATTGTAAATTCAGGATTATGACGGGTAGAGACGCCTTCATTTCTAAAATTGCGGTTAAGTTCATAAACCCGCTCTAATCCTCCAACAACTAATCTTTTAAGATAAAGCTCCGGGGCAATACGCAGGTATAAATCAATCCCTAAGGCATTATGATGAGTAACAAACGGCTTTGCCTCTGCCCCACCCGGGATAGATTGCATCATTGGAGTTTCCACTTCTAAAAAATTATGATTATCAAGGAATTCTCTTATTAGTTTAACAATTTTACTTCGAGTAATGAATATTTCTTGAACTTCATCATTTACGATTAAATCCACATATCTTTGTCTATGTCGAGATTCAATATCCTTCAACCCAAACCATTCTTTGGGTAGCGGTCTTAACGATTTAGTTAAAAATGTCCATTGTTCAATCAGAATGGTTATCTCGCCGGTGTGAGTTTTAAATACAGGTCCTTTGATACCAATAAAATCACCCGTATCAACCTCTTTAAAAAGCGCGAAGTTATCATCCCCAAGTGTGTCTTTTCTGGCATAAATTTGAATTTTACCTCTGGCATCTTTAATGTGGGCGAAGATACTTTTCCCATGCTCTCGAATAGCCATTAATCTACCCGCACAACTTACTCGTTCTTCACTACCTTCTTTAAATCCTTCAATAATCTGCCTTGTTGTGTGGGTAACATCATATCTTTCTCCAAACGGCTTTTCCCAGAATGTTAATTTCTGTCGTCTAATCTCAAGTAATTCACTAATTTCTTCCATTCTTTAAATTTCCTGTAAGTGTTCAGCCACAGAGGCACAGAGTTCACAGAGAATTAAGGGAATTAGCCACAAATGAATACGAATTAACCTCTGACATCCCATAAATCTAGTGCGAGCCTTTAGGTTTGCCTTCCGGTTTGCCAGAAGCGAGGCCAAAGCCTCGCACTACAAATCTTTTTGTGCATTCCTGTTTATTCGTGGTTATATATTCCCTCTGTGTTCTCTGTGACTTTGTGGCTATATCTCTAAACGGTTACAATTTCCTTTCCTGGATTAAATATAACATAAATAAAAAAGATAGTCAAGGGAAATTATCAATGCGGTCTTTTTTTAAACTTAAGATGAATAGGGGTTGCTTTCAAATCAAGTCTCTGGCGAATTTGAGTTTGTAAATATCTCAAATACGCTGGTGAAACTAATCCGGGATGATTGACAAATAAGATAAAGGTCGGTGGCGAGGTGGCAATCTGGGTAGCGTAATAAATCTTTAATGTTTTACCTTTTAAACTCGGTGGATTACTTTGAGCATAGGTTAAATTAATAATCTTATTTAATGTCGAAGTGCTAAACCATTTTTTATGCTCCTGACCTACTTGTTCTATTAACATCAGTAATTTACTTATCCCTTGCCGGGTAATAGCCGAAGTAAATATCGACGGGAGATGAGAGAGATAAGGTATCTTCTTTTGAACATATTTTTTATATTCATCCATTTTGGGACGAGTTTTATCTGTGGCTAAGTCCCATTTATTGATAACGATAATTCCCGAACAGCCAACTGATTCCATCTCGGTAGTAATCTTTTTATCCTGTGTCGAAATCCCTTCTATGGCATCAATCACAAGCAAGACGACATCTGCCCTTCTAATGCTTTTAATCGCCCGCACAACGCTATAATATTCTAATTCCTGTCGGACCTTACTTTTCTTCCGAATTCCAGCTGTATCGATAAACAAAAAAGGTATATTTCCTTTTTTAAATAAGGTATCAATGGCATCCCTTGTTGTGCCAGGGACATCATCAACAATTGCCCTTTCCTGTCCTAAAATAGCATTTAAAATAGAAGATTTACCTACATTTGGCTTACCGATAATAGCAACTGATACAGGTTGGGTTTTTTCCACTTCCCGCTGGTAAGGTAAAAGATAGGTTATTATTTTATCTAATAATGTATTGATATTTTTACCGTGCAAGGCAGAAATAGGAATAGGTTCACCCAGCCCTAATCTATAAAAATCGGCTAACAAGACCTCATTCAAATTATCTAATTTATTTATCACTAAAAGGGTATTTTTTTGTGTTTTTAATAACAGGTGGGAAATTGTGGTGTCCTGCCAGATAAGTCCATCTTTTGCATCACATAGAAATAATATCAAATCCGCCTCACCAATCGCCACATCTACTTGTTTTTTTATCAATGTCTGGAATTTTTCTTCTAATGGCGAGCCAATGCCACCAGTATCAATTAGTGTCCATTCAATTCCTTCCCAATCGACATTGCCATAATTTCTATCTCTGGTAACCCCGGGGGTGGCGTCAACTATTGCTTTTTTTTGCTGAATTAATCGATTAAAAAGGGTTGATTTCCCAACATTAGGTCTGCCAACAATTGCTACGACTGGTTTATTCATAACACGGTAATGATACTACATTATTCTCTGCTTGTCAACAAAATTTCCAATTGACAATATTTCTTAAATATGATATTCTGATTAACAATGGATAAGAGATTAAAAGTTGGTGTAGTTGGTAGTGGGCATATGGGTAGTTACCATGTGCGACTTTATAGTGAGTTATTAAATGTTGAGTTAGTAGGGGTTGCAGATATTAATGAAAAGCAGGTTAATCAAGTCGCCAGCCAGTATAATACTACACCGTTCACTGATTATACAAAATTATATGACAAAGTTGAGGCAGTAAGTATTGCTGTGCCAACAAGTGCTCATTATCGAGTTGGAAAGGATTTTTTAGAAGCAGGAATTCCTGTCCTCATCGAAAAACCTATCACTAACAATCTAACAGAGGCTAAGGAATTGATAGAATTAGCCAAAGAAAAAGACATAATTCTCCAGGTAGGGCATGTAGAACGATTTAATACCGCAGTTTTGGAATTGAAGAAGATTGTTAAAGACCCAATTTTTATAGAATGTAGGCGGCTTGGACCTTATAACAGACGAATAAATGACACGGGCGTAATCTTAGATTTGCTTATTCACGATATTGATATTGTCCTGGGTTTAGTTAATTCACCAATTAATGAAATAAATGTTGCGGCTAAATCTATCTATTCTGAATATGAAGACATTGCTAATGTTCAAATTATCTTTGACAATGGTTGTATTGCTACCTTAACGGCCTCAAGGGTAACTGAAGATAAGATTAGAACATTAGCCGTTACTCAACCAGATGCTTATGTTGTCTTAGATTATGCCGAGCAAGAGCTGGATATTTATCGCCAGGGAACTTCAGAATACATCATTACCCGAGAAGCGGTTGGCTATAAACAAGAATCATTTATTGAGAAAATTTTTGTCCATAAGGATAACCCATTAAAATTAGAATTGGTACATTTTGTTGATTGTGTATTAGACAAAACCGTGCCGATGACCACTTTAGATGCCGAATTAAAGGCATTAGAGGTAACTTTACAAATTCAGGATAAATTAAAATTATAACGATGGAAATAACCTATTCTTTATTCTCTCACGGTGGAAATATCTATAGATTTGGGAAAGATGTCCTTGACTTTAGTGCTAATATTAATCCTTGTGGATTTCCTTCTCAAGTAAAAAAGACGATTTATAAGAATCTGGATAAAATCATTCACTATCCTGACACAGAGGCAAAGATTACCACCCAAAAGATTGCCAGATTCTGGCAGATAAAGGAAGATAATATCCTTGTGGGAAATGGCTCAGTTGAACTTATTTATCTTATTGCCTTAACCTATAAACCAAAAACCGCTATTATCCCTCAACCCACTTTTTGTGAGTATGAACGAGCATTAAAAACGGTTAATTCTAATATTAGATTTGACCAACTTCAAGAAAAAGAAGGATTCAGGCTGAATTTATCCTCTCTGTCTGAGGCAGACATCCTTTTTGTTTGCAATCCGAATAACCCAACCGGAAATCTTGTTCTAAAAAACCGCCAGCAAATTGACAAACTGACGATTAACAAATTAGTTGTTGTGGACGAATCCTTTATGGATTTTTTACCCGATGAAAAAAAACACACCTTAATCTACGAGGCAATAAAATCCAGGCAAATTATTGTCCTGCGGACCTTTACCAAATTTTTTGGAATACCAGGCTTGAGAATTGGGTATTTAGTGGCTCACCCAGAGACAGTTTCTACCTTAAAAGAATATCAGATGCCCTGGAATACTAATTTGCTGGCTCAATTAGCCACTGAGGTAATATTGGATGACTCTGCATATATAAAAAAGACATACCAACTCATCGAGAAAGAAAGGGATTTTCTGTTTAATGAACTGACCAAAATTAAAGGTTTGCTCCCTTATCCTTCAGTTACCAACTTTCTGTTGATTAGAATAGAAAAGGATGGTGGGACTTCTTCAAATTTAGTCAATGACCTGATTAAAAAAGGGATTTTGGTAAGAGATTGTAGTAATTTCAGGTATTTAGACAATAAATATATTCGTTGTGCCATCCGCGAACATAAAGATAATATTAAACTTATTGAGGCATTAAAGGAAATTTTTCCACCTGTGCAGTTAGATTAACCTTCTTCACATCTTTTAAAACCACGAAGAACACAAAGGGCACGAAGAATTATAGTAACCGTTCAGGCTATACATCAGAAATGTAAGAAGGGGGATAAAGGAGATAAGGGAGATATGGAGATAAGATAATAGAAATAGATTGAAATTTATAGAAATAGGTAGAAATTGATTGTGGGAAACAACAAATTTCCATAAATTTCTATTAGTTTCTACTAATTTCAATTTTTTTAATAATATCCCCTTATCTCCTTTATCTCCATATCTCCTTTTCGGACACAGGTCTAAAGTTAACTGCATAGGTGGAATTTTTTTCATTTTTCCGGTTTATTCTAATCCCCTCAACACCTCGTTCAAAAAACCAATACTCTTTTCTTCTTCAGTCCACTTTAAGATTAAGCAATTGGTGTTTTTGGGGTTGAGTTTTAATAATTCAGGGAAGGAAGTAACTAATGAGATTACCTTTGGGATTATAGCACTTATTAGCCGAAATTTGACATAGAGTAGTAATAATTCACTACAAGTAGTTATCCGTCATTTAATTTTAAGTAAAGTTTTGACTAATAACTGCTATAGCGTTGAGTAGTATCCCTGATATATTCTTCTGGAATATAGGTATCACAGGGCAAGTCCATCATTGGTAAGGTCTCATCGGGTATTTCCTGTCCTTTTAATTTAGCGACGGTTTCCTGAAGTAACCTGCAGTATAAGTCAAATCCAACCGCTACTAAATTCCCATGTTGTTCTGGTCCTAAGATATTTCCTACCCCGCGTATCTCCATATCTCGCATAGCCAGTTTAAACCCGGAGCCTAAATCTGAGAATTCACGAATGGCAGACAATCGGTCTTTAGCCAGTTCAGATAATCCTAATTTTGTTGGGTGGGTCTTAAAGTGAATAAAAGGAAGTTTGGAGTTCGACATTAACAATCTGACCTACAAACTTCTATTCTTAATTTTTACCTTTCAAAGATTCTCCTTACCACATCATATATCATTTTTATTTCTTCAATATCTCTCTTTTTTAAGAAAGCAGTGATTTTGCTAATAAGTTGTTCATCTTTAATATCCCTTACTGCTGTTGGAGAAAAAGAGAAAAGATCTTTAATTTCCACTTTTAAGGCAGAAGCAATTTTTTTAAGTGCCTCTAAAGAAGGAGATCGTCGTCCTCTTTCTATTAATCCAATAAAGTTATCACTAAAGTCAGTAAGTTCAGCAAGTTTAGCCTGACTCATATTTATTTGTTTCCGTAATTCAAAAATTCTTAACCCAAGTTGTCTTTTTATATTACTCATCAGTTTATCTCCACCTTATATTGCTATAGTATAAAATATTTTTTTAAAAAATAATACAAACTTTATGTATAGTATTGAAAAAAATACTTGACAATTAGTTTGGTATATGTTAAACTTTTTTCCATGAAGAATTAGCAAAGAAAATAGCCCAGTTTAAAAGAAAAGAAGCATCTATAGTTTTCTCTACCGGATTTCAGGTTAATGTGGGTATAACTCCAGTACTGGTGGAAAAATCAAATTAAGCAGAAAGAGTGTTAAAAATTACAACATGAAATTAGCGTGGCATGAAAGTATAGAAACAATATCAGAAACAACTTGGAATACCATTTTTGGAATAGATACAATTGTCAAGAGTTATCATCTCATGCGATTGGTGGAACGCTCAAAAAACGATGACTTCACGATACGGTATCTAACAATTCATGGTGATGTGGGAATCAAATTGATTCTTCCCTGCTTTCTATATCGGGTACGACTTGATTTATTTGCGAAAAAAACATTAAAATCGATCTTTGAAATAGTCGGTCGGTGTTTTCCCAGGTTGATAACAAAAAAAATATTGTTTCTTGGAACGCCCTTATCGATTTGCGATCATCTATTCGGCATAAAACACCCTATGAATGAGGAATATCAGCAGACATTGATCCTTAGAGCAATCAAAGAAATAAAAGACAAGGCAAAATTAGAAAGATGTGATATGGTCATCATAAAGGAGGTGCGTGCCCGTGAACTGGAGAAATTTAAAAAGTTCATGATACATGAGGATTTTTTCTGGGTTGAATCTTTACCGGATTCGATATTACCTCTTATAGAACAGTGTAAACCATTTCCTACTGCTTTACGAAAAAAATATAGACAAGAAATCAATCGGGTTCTGAATACAAATACGACACATCAATTTCGTTGGACTATTACATCTACCTTTTCAAAGTATGCAGACCAGATGCATACCTTGTATGAGAATGTTTTTTATAAGAGCAAATTCAAATTTGAACATCTCAATGTTAACTTCTTTAAACTAATTGAAAATGAACTTAACAATGATGTGTCTACGTTGTTATGTTTTAATAAATCTGACGAGGTGGTCATTTTTGTGTTGCTACTTGATCAGCAGGATTCTCTCATTCCATTGTATATGGGTATTGATTATATGGAACGGAATAATGGTAATCTGTATTTTAACTGCATTTACAAGATCGTATCTGAAGCAGAACAACGGGGTAAAAAATGGGTTTTGTTTGGCCAGACAAGTTACGAACCCAAATCTCATATCGGTGCAGTATTTGAAAGACTTTACCTTGGAATCTGGATGAGAAATCCACTGCTGAATCTGATAAGCCGTCTGTTCAACAAACTATTATTTCCCAGGAAAGAACTTCCTTCCTGCCGTTGTTATTCCGATAATTTGGTACAATTAATCAAACAGCAATTAGATGCGGAAGGAATTCACTACGAACCAATAAAAACATCAAGGAAACCATAATGTCCAAATTTGACAATTATGGATTTTAATATTTAAATAGCCCTAAAAACTTAAAAAAATGGATATTTTTTGCAATTTTTATTATCTTTAGTTCATTTTTGTGATTTTATTGCAAAAGGGTAAATAGAGGTATTTTTTGTGGTAATTTCGTGTGATTATAGTTTTTTGGCACCTGTATACAAGAGAATTACATCGGTCATATCAATGGGAGGAAATGCCAGAGCACAGCGCCAGTTTCTTCCCTGGATATTACCCGAACATAAAGTGCTTAATGTAGGATGTGGCAACGTTGATGTTAACATCGAACTTGTGAGAAAATGCAACAATGTTGTAGCGATTGATATTTCACCTCAAATGATTAACTGTGCACAAGGTAAAGTGGAAAAATTACATCTTGGGCATAATGTTCGATTCCTCTGTATGGATATAATGGATTTTAGAGAAAGTGCCGAATTTGATGTGATAGTGGCAAATTTTTTCCTGAATACATTCCAATGGAAGGATTGCAAAAATGTGCTTCATCATTTGGTTAGATTACTGAAAAAAGATGGCATATTGTGCATTGCTGACGAAACAATGCCTCAAAAGATTATTCCTATAGTGGCAATAACAATATTTAGGCCTTTAGTTACATACTTTCACCATATTTTCGTAAAACATCCACTGCATCCAATTTATGATTTAGATCCGGTGCTTGCAGAAATGGGGTATCATGTCATTTATAAATGTAGGGATAAGTGTGACTATATTTTGTCGACAATTTATAAAAAATGTGAGTCTCAATGAGAGAAAATACCATGTTTTGTTGAGCGATTAATCTCAATCACATGAGGTAAATATAGCAGTGTATCACTATGATGAAAAACGGTTGGCATTTTTAGAACGCTATGGCTATCCAAACCCAATGTCGTTATCAACCATATTCCCGGAGTTTTTCCCTAATGTTTATATGAACGAAAATGGCTATTGGGCATATGTATTTCAGAGGTCATTAGTACCTTGGAGAAGAGGTATACTTTTCCTTACGGGTGATCCTATCTGTTCGAAAGAAGGATTATGTAATTTTGTCCGGACAGCTGTAAAACATCTTTCAACCGTTGGACATATTGCTGTGTTGCAGGTGCATAGACCGACGGCGCAGGCATTGGTCGAATGTAAAGTCAAAAAAATGACTGCACATCAATTTGGTGTGGAAACACAGATACCTTTACCATATCCCCTAACCGGACAAGTTGGTAGAAAGGTGAGAGAATGCATCAAACAGAATTTGTATGTTGAGGAGCTTGTCTATTCAGAGAATGATATTCATGGCGATATGGAAGCCGTGTATATACCGTTTCCATCACCAACCGTCAAAGCACACTACTCGGTAACGCGTATGACGGTAGATGACTACAATAGAGAAATATCGAAGTCATCGGTTGAAGTAATAAAAGAAAGTAATCAGTGTGAAAAATTGAGGTCTATTCTCAGAAATGTAGTCCATTCTAACTGTGAGGATAATCTGAATGAATACAAACGTAAGTTGATACGGTTTCTTGATGGAAAACTTCCTAAAAACATAATTCTTTTTGTGAATAGAGATGACCTCGCAGAGGCGGAAGAAATCTCGGCATGTGGATATTATCAGCCGACGACCTATGGATATAACCGCCACAGTTTCACTCTTAAGCAGGGAAACACAAAAGAACAGAAATTACTTTTATCCGCCGGTAAAAAGTTAATCAGTGAAACTGATGCCTTTCAAATGAGAAGGATAAGCGATGTATGGCTTTTGCAGAAAAAGAAAAAACGGGAAATTGGACCTCCATTGTTAAAACCGTATTCTGAACAGTATGAGCCGGGACGACGACTGTTTGTCGCACGAGACATCAATAATGATATAGTTGGATTTGTCGATTTTGATATTATTAATTGGGTGCATCCTGATGGTACTTTGGAGAGGAATAAGAGGGGTTATTATACCAATATGGTCAGAACAGCTCACTGGACCTCAGAAAAGGGTGATATTATATTCAAAAATGTCCGGTTTCTTATAATAGGCGCGGCAATGCAACGGTTTGCCCGTGAAGGACAATCGCATATTAATTTAGGATTAAATCCTCTATCTGAAATTGGATTAGACAAAGCGATTAATGTCAACGGTACAGAAAAAAAACTGACATCTATTGAACAATTTATGAAATGGATTTTCAATAGGAATGTGCTAAATGAAATTTCGTTCAATTACAGAAATCTTTATTTCTCCAAACAGTGTAATTGGAATAACAAAACAAATGTGTCTGTATATATGGTATATGAAGGTAATGTTCTTAATCAATACTTAACTTTGTTCCATGGATTTTTGACTACAGGTGCAATTAGTAAAGACACGGTTTATAATGCGGTTAGCCTTATGGGTGGCATTGTCAGGTATCAAAAGAACGGGAAACATGCAAAAAAGGATAACCAATGAGTAAAGTTAATATATTGTTGACAGGAGCAACAGGGTTAATCGGGCGGCATATTTTGTATGAATTAATCCGTCTTTTCAATGCTGATGCAAAGCAGGTAAAAATATTTCTTCCTATAAGAAGTGCGAACGGACAGAGCGCACAACAACGACTTAAACAACTATTCGAAAGAAAACATGTTCCTGAAGATATCAGAAACAATAAAATATCAATTCTTCATGTGATTGAAACGGATGTATCTACCAATGAATCCAGAAGAGTTCTCCAGAATAGCGTTGATAGAGTGAAAGATCTTATTGTAATTCACAGCGCTGGTACCACCAATTTGGCAACAGAAGAGAAGATGGTTGCCGACATAGTAAAAGGCATCTGTGGAATCACAAATATTATATTCGACACATTGGATAATCATATGAAAAAATTTATTTACATAAGCACTGCCTTTGTTGGCGGCGTACGGGGTGGTATAATAGATAACAACCTTCTGAATATTGATAACAGAATTTATAGAAATTTGTATGAAAAATACAAAGCGATTACTGAAAAAGAATTGGCGGACCGATGTATCAGGTCAAAAATTGAAATCCAAATTCTGCGGCCAAGTATTGTATGCGGCCGTTTGATTGATGAAAAACTGTATTATACTTCGAAATTTGATGTTTTTTATGCGTTCGCGCGATTCATGGCATTGGTTAAAAGAACTAAATATTATCTACCATTACGCATCGCTGTAAATAAGGACAGCGGACTTAATATTGTTCCTGTTGATTATGTCGCAAAAGCAGTGTGCAAACTTATATTTGATTCAGTAAAGGAAATGAACATTGTTCATTCGAATTGTCTACCGCATACCTATTATATACCGGAAATCTGCCGGATGATTGGCGTGTCCAATGTTCAATTGGTAGATTCAGTCCCTTCCGATCCGAATGATTTAGAGAAATTGTATTACAGAACGGTTGGTGCCCAGTTTACACCGTATGTAACAACTCCAAAGCATGAATTTGATATCAGACTATTGCGAAGAGTGATGAGAAATATTGAAGAACCATCGGTTTTGAAAAATTTTCCTTCGTTGCTTTCTTTTGCTATAAAGAATAATTTCAAACTTTTTTAGAAGGTGAATATGTGCTATGAAAGATAGATTTGATTATATTGTAATCGGAAGTGGAGCTGGTGGAGCTACTATTGCGAGGGAATTAACCTGCAAGGGGAAAGATGTTGCTGTAATTGAAGCTGGATTTCCACCAAATCGTCTCGGAACATTCCGTGATGGTTTTGACATATACGATCTACGCGGATTTTTAAAGACATGCCGGACATCAAAAGAGGGTATCATTTTGTGGCGGGCGATGATCGGTGGTGGTACAACGGTCGTATCTTGTGGTAATGGTATCCGCTGTCTGGAACAGGAACTATGGCAGAAAGGGATTCAATTACAAGAGGAATTGGATGAGACTGAACAGGAATTAGGTGTTGCACCGATACCTGAAAGGTTTATTTCCCACTGGACACTCAACATGGCAAAAACCGCTAACAGTATAGGTATTACTATGGTAAAAATGCCTAAAATGATCAACGAGGAAAAATGTGTAAGATGTGGAAAGTGTGTGTTTGGATGCGCCTATGGTGCCAAATGGAATGCATATCAGTATCTGGTCGAAGCTGTGAATAACGGTGCAGATGTATTCTGGGAATGCATTGCAGATAAAGTAGTTGTGGAAAATGGAAAAGAGTGTGGAGTCGTATGCAGAAGGAAAAGGGAAACATTCACAATTTTCGGGCAGAAAATCATTGTTGCAGCAGGAGGATTAGGGTCACCGGTGTTGCTTAAAAAAAGCGGTATTGAGAACGCGGGTAACAATCTTTTCATGGATCTCTTTGTTAATGTATACGGAATCGTCGATACTATGGTGGCAAGCGAACCACCAATGTCGTTGGTATGTGATGCATTTCTCAAGGAAAAAGGATTTATATTATCACCATTTGTCAATAAGCATCGTCTGGTAAGATTTAAAGAAATGGGTATGCCGGGATTGCTTATGCAAGGAAAAGGACTTGTCGGCATCATGGTTAAAACACGTGACGACAATCAGGGTACCGTGTATAAAAACGGGTTATTTTCAAAAATCATAACGCCGGAGGATCAAAAAAGATTACATGACGGCGTAGAAATGGCAAAGGGTATTTTACAACGATGTGGTGTTATACCAACATCCATCAAAATATCGAAAATCCAGGGATCGCATCCTGGAGGTACTTGCGCAATCGGATCTGTTGTTAATACAAGTCTTGAGACGTGCATACACAATTTATTTGTCTGCGACGCATCCATATTGCCGATATCTCCGGGACTTCCTCCTATTGTTACTATTATCGCATTGGGAAAGTGGTTGGCAAAAAGGATATAGAATATCTGCCCAAACTGCATTTATAGACAGAAAGATTACTTAAAAGGAAAGGTCTAAATTAACTTATGAAAACGCTTATTATTAACAGTTTTGGTTTGTTTCCAACCCATCCCCCGTATTCAACATCATATGTCTACAGCATGTTGAAATCAAAAGGGGTAGTAGTTGAACAGATTGATATGAATTTGCTGTTATGGGAAATACTGTTAAGCCGTGAGTATCTTTCTCAAAGAACATTCCGCCCTGAGATATATCTGGAATCTAAAAATCCGTTATCTCCAGAGATATCTGAAAAGATTTTTACGCTCATGAAACAAAACACCTGTGAACAGATTGAGCATGCAAAAGCAATTTTAAGATCAAAAAAAGATTTTTATTCACCAAAGCGTCTTCTGTGGGCATGCAACATCATCTTCCAATCGCAACAAGTTATCTATTATGAATACGGCACCCTTTTCTTAAGCAAGGTCATATTCTGGCCAAAATATGGTTTCAATATCAACTCTATCAGTGGAATATATGAGTTGAGTAGTGACTATCTTCATAATATGTTTATTGATATAATCGAAACGCATGTCATTCCGAAAATCGTAGATTTTTCACCATCTATCATTGGTATTGATTTTCAATTTCCCTGGGAAATTGTTGTTGCTGTTACATTAAATAGACTGATTAGAAAGCATTTGCCGAATGTTCATATCAATTTTATGGGCTATGGATTTGACGATGTGTGTTTCGCTCGAATCAAAGATAAAATGGCCATGAATGAAAAGTTATTTTTTGGTTTTGACAGTATTTTTCTTGTCCGTAATGATGAACAGCTAATGATAATGTATACAGGTGAGGATTTTTCTCCCGACAGATTACGCCGCATCAGCAGCCTGGCGTATGTGGACAAATCGACAAAAAGAATCTTCATAAATGGCCCATTCGAAGAAAGCAGAATAAATCAGGATGTTATTCCAAATTATGATGCATTAGATTTGAAAGCATATTTCACACCCGAATTAGTACTGCTTGATAAATTATCAACAAAATGCTTCTGGAGCAGATGCAGCTATTGCAGTATAAATGCATTTAAAAAATACCGACAGGAAGTGAATGTAGATAAATTTCTGTCCCGTATACGCTACTATCAACAACATTACAAATGCAGAAATTTCTTTCTTCTTGATGAAGCAGCAACTCCAGAACTAGCAAATAGTTTTTCCAAATTAGTGAAACAGGAGCGTTTGAATATCATTTGGTCACTACGGACACGCATTGATCCTGCATATGACCGAGAACTATTACTGAAAATGTACAATGCTGGTTGTCGAGAATTATGGATTGGTCTTGAGACGGTTTCACCTGTCTTGCTAAAACAAATGGATAAAACTGAGATACCTGAGGCATACGCCGATGTGGCAACCATGCTTATGCAGAATTGTCAAAACATAGGAATAGGACTTCATTTTTGTCTGATACTGGGTTTCCCAACAGAAACTGAAGATGATTACAGACAACTTTATGATTTTTTTCGAAAAAATGTTCTGTACGTAAAAAAGATTCCTTTCTTCCTAACATTTAATATTTTTAATCTGCAGATTGGAAGCCGCATATATAAACAACCTCACTTATATGGAATTTCACGGATAATTGATAATGAGGACAATTTAAACATGAGTGGGGTACCATTCGAATCAGTAAATGGCAATGATTTGTTCAACAAAAAATTCGAGGAGAAACTGAATGCCCTATCAGAGAGAATCACATCTCTTTTAGTCAGAAAGGAATCTTTGAAATTGCTGTGGTTCGCGTCTGCAGAGAGCCCCTGGGAACTCTTAATGAAATCAAATAATACTGTTGGTAACTTCTTTCTTGAAAAAGAATCCATTGTCGATAAGATTGGCCTTGTAGTCTATCGGATGGCTAAAAATTACCCTGTGCTGTTTAACCTGTTAAATTTCATTATGAACCGAAAATCAGAAGAGGTCAAAGTGCAATTATACCATTGACCTTATATAAGGAATAAAATACAAATTATGGTCTATTTTTTTTCAAATCTCGTAGCAAAATATCCAAAAATAATAATAATAATTACAGTCTTTCTGACAATTTTTTTTGGATACGGGATGAGTAAGCTTAATGTAGATAATAAGTTGATAGATGATCTGCCGGCAAATGACCCGCTAGTGCAAACACAAAAATATTTTCAAGAAATCTTCGGAAAAAAATGTTTATTGATCATTGGAATTGAAAATATACCAACAATATACAATATTTCCACACTTAAAAAGGTAAAAGATATATCTGAAGAGATAAAACAGTTGTATGGTATAATAGGAGATGAAGTAATAAGTCTCTCAACCGCTAATAATATAAAGGGTCGAGAGGGAGGAGTTGAAGTTGGTGCCTTTATGAAAGATATTCCCCATAAAGAGGAGAAATTGAATCAGCTTAAGAAATATGTTCGAGAAAACGATATGTTTTACGGCCGACTCGTTTCCAGAGATGAAACAATGACTATGATAATTGTGAGTATAGAAGACTTAAGTGGGGCAGAAAAAAATAAGGTTGTTGAACAAATTTATACTTTAACGAAAAGATTTGAGATGCCCGAAAGATTTTATTTTGGAGGTGACCCAATAGGAGAGTACGAGATGGATGTGGGGATCCAGGGGGATATCAAGAGATTAATACCATTCGCCTTCCTTCTTATTCTTGTAGGCTTTTATATTTTCTTTAGAAGACTTCGTGGCGTAATAATCCCTACCATGGTAATAATATTAAGTATTATCTGGACAATGGGGTTGATTGGGCTTTTAGGTTATAAGATTAATGTAGTTACTTCTCTAATTCCTGTAACCTTGCTTGCCATTACAAGTTCTTACGGTGTGCATTTAATACACCGTTATTTTGAGGTTACACCTCACATAAGAAATGGACACCAGGCTTCTTGTACAGCTCTCCAACGCGTAACTAAACCAATCTTGATGGCAGGGATTACTTCTGCTCTCGGAACTGTCACCTTGGTTATTTTTAAGGTTGTTTCGATAAAAGAATTTGGCATCTTCTTGAGTCTGGGAATAGTTTTTGGATTTCTCCTTATACTTACCTTTGCTCCAGCCGTTTTGACACTTCTAAGACCTCAGACTGGTAATATTGACACGAGTATCTCCGGTATCTTTGATAATCTGATGAGAAAATTTGCAAGTTTTATTATGAGAAATCAGGTGATATGTTTAGTAATCATAGGAATAATATTTTTGGTTTCACTAATTGGTATTTCTTTGATAAAGGTGGGGATAAATTACAGTAAGTTATTCCCAAAGGATCATAAGATTACCATCTCGGCAAATAAGTTTAATGAAAAAATTGGGGGATCAATTCCATTAAGTATTATGATAGAAACCCCCGAGTCGGATGGTATAAAAAAGCCAGAGATTTTAAGGAAGATGCTTGAACTTGAAAATTATGCCCAGACAATAGAAGGTGTAGGGAATACAGATTCGTTTGCCAGACTTATTAAAAGAATGAATTATGTCATGAATGGGGAGAAAAAGGAATTTGATGTTATACCCAACTCACCTGAACTTATAGCTCAATATCTTCTCCTCTATTCTATGTCAGGTAATCCTGGAGATTTTGATAATTTTGTTGACTATGAATACAGAAGGGCAAAAGTAACACTTTCTTTAACAACCTTTGACCAGGAACATGAGAAAGTAATTTTAGAAAAAATCCAAAATTATGTTAATACACATTTCCCTAAGGATGTTAAAATAGCCTACGAGGGTAGTACAATCTATTGGATAGCCGAGACTAATTATGTTGTTAAAGGGAAAATTCAGAATATAATTAGTTCTATCTTTATTGTTTTTCTTTTCTGTGTTATGTGTTATCGGTCCTTCAAACTTGGTCTTTTAAGCATTGTCCCACTCACAATTGCTACACTTTTGACTTTTGGAATGATGGGATTTTTAGGAATTCGACTAAATTTAGCTACAGCACTCATTACTTCAATCGCTGTAGGTATTGGAGTGGACTTTGCCATACATTATCTCACCATTTTTCGAGAGGAAGTCAATAAGGGTTTAAATTATCCCGAAGCAACAGTCGCCACCATGATTTCTTCGGGAAAGCCAATAGTTTTTGATATGGTTTCAAATGTGCTGGGTTTTATAGTCTTTATCTCATCGGATTTCCTACCGATACAGAATTTAGGCTGGCTTATTATTCTAACCATGGTAACTGTAGCAATTGGAACATTAATTATTCTCCCAGTATTCCTCAGCTTCGTAGATATTAAATCACTAACATATAATTTTACATTAGAAAAGGAGAGGACAATGTCATATCATAAGAAAAATATCATCCACTGGATTGTTATAAGTATAGGTTTAATATTCTGGTTTTTATTCTCTTTTAGATTAGCCTTTTCAGAGGAGCTTATTCCAAATAGAGAGATGACAGCTCGACAGATTATGCAAAAAAATGATGAAATTCAGACATCAAAGGATAGTTTCTCAGTAATTACGATGAAACTTATAAACGAGAAAGAAAAGGAGCGTATAAGAAAGATATTTTACTGTGAGAAAAAAGACAAGGATGATAACAGAAATACACTTGTAACATTTCAATTTCCAGCAGATGTAAAGGGGACAAAACTTTTAACTCTTGAGCATAAGAGTAAAGAAGATGACCAGTGGTTATACCTTCCAGCACTGCGAAAGACACGAAGAATTTCAGCTAGTGACAAAAGGGACAGTTTTATGGGCTCAGATTTTACTTATGAGGATATGGAACAGGATGATCTTAATGAATTTGAATATAATCTTTTAGGAGTAACGGATATTAACAAGGAGCCCTCTTACTACATAGAATGTATTCCTGTCGGTAAATTAAAGAAGAATGAAACGACCTACAGCAGGCGAGAATTCTGGATAAGAAAGAGCGATTTTGTCATCTTGAAGATTAATTACTATGACAAAAAAGGAAATTTACTTAAAACCCTTATTGCTTCGGATATAAAATTAATTAACCAAAAACCGCGTGCCCATAAAATAATTATGGAAAATTTTCAAAGAAAACATAAAACAGAATTGATATATGAGGAGATAAAACTTGATACTGGTTTACCGGACAATCTTTTTACGGAAAGGGAATTGATGAGGGAATAATGAGGTTACTTACAATAATATTTCTACAACTATTTTTGCTATATTCCTCACTCTATGCCCAAGAGAGTTCAGGTTTCCAGTTTACAGGCTTTATAGAGGTTGAAAATAAAATTTATTTCAAGCAAGTGAATCCTGATTATGTTGACAATGGAAGGAATCAGGTAATGTTTTTTCTTAAGTCCCGTGTTGTTCCTCGTGAAAGAACAAATTTTCTCTCGGCAATAGAGGTAAGATATGATGAAGTAAACCCAGCAAGAAACCATTTTTGTTTAAAAGAGGCATACATTTATTACAAGATGGATTCTTTTGACCTCCGTATTGGAAAACAAATATACGCATGGGGTAAAGCTGACAGTATTAATCCAACCAATAATTTGAATCCTATAGACTACAGTGATTTTCTGGATACAGATGGTGAAGAAATCGGGGTAGTCAGCATAGAGGGAAAATATTATCTTAAAAGATGGACTTTTGAATGGATTATAATCCCCACTTTTGAAACAAATATATTTCCTGCTTACAATTCAAGGTGGAATATATTTCCCAAATTGCTGATTTCGTTACCAGCTCAAGTCAAAAAGCCTCCAAATAAGATTGATAATACTCAATTTGCAGGAAGGATTTTATCCTCATTTAACGGCTGGGATTTTTCTGTTAGTTATTATAAAGGATTTGACAAATTCCCGTCAATGTTTGTCAATCTTGATAACAATTCTAATCCATCTTCAGTTCTTCTTGAATACAGGAAACTTCAAGTCATTGGAGGTGATTTTGCTACATCTTTTGATAAAGTTGGGATTCGGGGAGAGGCAGGATATTTTATTACTGATGACTTTAATGGCAGAATTCCAGAAGTGAGTGACCCCTATTTTTTGTATGTGTTAGGAGTTGACTATAATTTCAATTTAATAAGGAATCAAAATTTATATGTTTTATGCCAGTGGATTCAAAATTTTTCTTTGCCAAAACAAAGTGGAAGCACATCTTTAGAAGGTGATTTAAAACGCCTCTTCCAAAAAATGGTGATGGTAAAAGGAGACTGGAATTTTACAGATTATACAAAATTTTCCCTTCAAGAAATATGGCGTCCGCATGAAAATGATATGTTTTTACAGACGATATTTTCTTCAAACTTATCTGATGGTTTAACCTTTGAAATCGGAATGGATCTATTTTATGGAAAGAGTGGTAGCTTTTTTGAAAGTTTCAATGATAATCAACGTGCCTTTGTAAAATTAAAATACAGCTTTCAATAAGTTCAGCGATACGATAGAATAATACTGACTTAACCAATAATTGCATTGATATTCTATAAATTTGAACTTTTGCGTTTTTTTAGGTGTAAGAAAGAGGAAATGGAGAAAATTGGGGAAATGGGAAAAAGAATTTCATGTATAACTAACTATATTTCTTATACTTAGAGAAAAATACTTCTTTTTCCTTTTCCCCCCTTTCCCGTTTCCCCTTATTTACACAAGAGATTGAAATACAAAGTGTTAGCAAAAAACGCAAAAGTTTAGTTCTATAAATTTTAGAGACCGTTGCAAACTGGATTCAGTATTGTGTGGGTTTTAGGCACTTTCTAAATTTTTTTGTTGACATATGACAAAATTTCTGGTAAAATTTTAGAGTAGGTAATATTCAAAATACCCCAAAAAAGCAAATTTGTATCAGTCAAAGTAGATATTTGGTCCAGGGGGTAGAGGAGAAAAATTTATGCTGATTACATTACTTTCTGTTTTGCTTACTTTGGGAGTAGTAATATTCGTCCATGAACTGGGACACTTTATTCTGGCAAAGTTCTTTAATATCAGAGTAGAAATATTCTCTCTCGGATTTGGCAAAAGACTCATTGGTTTTAAAAAAGGCGAAACAGACTATCGTCTTTCAATTATACCTTTTGGCGGCTATGTAAAATTGGCCGGTGGTGAATTTGATGAAAAGGTACTCATTGAAGAAGATGAGTTTTTCTCAAAACCATGGTGGAAGAAAATGGGAGTTTATATAGCCGGTCCTGTGTTCAATATAAGTTTTGCCATTCCTGTATTCATTGTTCTCTTTATGCTTGGAATTTCAGTAGTTGTTCCTCCTAATATAGCGGGTGAGGTGAAAAACGGTTCTTTGGGTGAGGAACTAGGACTAAAAGTAAAAGATAGAATTATTGAGGTTTCTGGAAGAAAAGTCAAGGGATGGAATGATATTGCAAAATTCATCGATGAACACCCCTGTGAAGAACTGAAGATGAAGATATTAAGAGGGGATAAAGAACTAATGGTAGGATTAAAGAAGGATTTTGAGATTAGATTCAAAGATTTGGGCATTGATTACTTTCTTCCACCTCAAATTGGCGATTTAAAATGTGGATATCCCGCTGAAAAGGCAGGACTTAAAAAAGGAGATGTAATTACTTTTATAGATGATCAGCCTATTGTTCAGTGGAATGATATGACAAAGATCATCTATTGCAGTATAGGGAAGGACCTAACAATGAAGGTAAAACGGGGAGATGAGGAGTTGAAGATCATTATAACACCAGTTGAGGGCAAGATTCCAAAGAGAGAAGGAGGATTTGAGAAAGTAGGATTGCTTGGCATTACTCCGTCCCAGATGAAAACTGAAACACAAAGATTCTCCTTCTTAGAAGCAATCCCATTGGGATTCAACCAAACTTTACTTTCTATCAAACTAACTATTCACTCCGTGTATCTACTCTTAAGTGGTCAGGCCTCACTACATGATATGGCTGGACCACTTGGAATTGCACAAATAGCTGGAGAGCATGCCCAACAAGGTTTAAAAAGTCTTATTTTCTTCATCGCCTTTTTAAGTATCAATTTAGGGATATTGAATTTCTTGCCCATACCTGCTGTTGATGGAGGACAGATTCTCTTTTGTCTTGTCGAAAGAATTAGAGGGAAAATGATTAGTATCAAGATTCAGAAGGTAGTGACCACTATTGGATTTGCTTTTATAATCTCCTTCTTCATTCTTGTTACATTTAGCGATCTCTCAAAAACTACTATCTATCAGGAAGTTAAGAAGAAAACCTCTGAATGGATTAGGTTGTAGCAATAACAACAAGAGTGAGTAGTTGGATCAAGATGAGAAGTCTTTTTTATTGATAACCGTTCAGATAGTCCTTCACCGCAGAGACGCAGAGGAAGAGAGAAAAGATGGATTTTCACACAAAGCCACAAAGACATCTATATTATCCTGATACTCGATATTCAAGTTTTTTTAAGATTAAGTGGTTTATCCTTTTTTAACCGCAAAGAACGCAAAGATTATAGTGCTCTGTTAAGATTGAATTTGCATGTTACTTAGGTAATCGGTAATCGGAGAT
>JBFLXS010000022.1 GCA_040755795.1 bacterium
CTTACAGGAAATTTAATCTTTATGCCTTTCTCCCACCAATAACTGACCGATTACCTCAGCCGAACGGTATTTAATTACCAGTTACCAATTACCAGTTACCAATCACCAGTTACCAGAATCAAATTCCATGCGTTATTTGTTCAACACGACACTAGAAAATATTATCAATCCATGTCATTACAAATAAAAAAACACTGACCAGGCCATTTACATTGAAAAAGGCAATGTTCACCCGGCTTAAATCAGTAGGTTTGACAAGGGAGTGTTCGTATATCAACATTAAGGAGACCACAAACACGCCAATAAAGTAGGAAAGCCCAAGCTGAGCTAATATCCCAAACCATAAAAGCAAGATAATCATAAAAAGATGCATCACTCGTGAAATAATCAATGCCTTTGGAATGCCGAATTTGACTACCATTGATTGAAGTCCATAGGTTTTATCAAATTCAAAATCAAGCGTGGCGTAGATAATATCAAATCCCGCTACCCAGAAAAGAACGGCTAATCCAAGAACAAGCGGGACTAAAACAATCTCTGATTTTATGGCAATCCAAACACCGATAGGTGCTATAGCCAGAGATAAACCTAAGAAGATGTGGGTTAGCCAGGTCCAGCGTTTGGTAAAGGAGTAAAAATAAAGAATAGCCAGTGCAACTGGAGATAGATAAAAGGCAAGGTTATTGAGCATAGCGGCAGAAATAATGAAGATTAGAGCTGTAGTTATCGTAAAAAGCCAGATAGATTTAACTGAAATTTCTCCCCGAACAAGGGGTCGGTTTTGCGTTCTCGGGTTAAGTGCATCAAACCTTAAATCCACCACCCGATTAAATGCCATAGCACTACTTCTGGCACTTACCATTGCTATGAGAATCCAGAATATTACCCAAAAAGAGGGCCAACCATCTTCACAAACTAACATCGACATTAAGGCAAAAGGCAGGGCAAATATGGTATGTTGAAATTTAATTAGCTCAAATATAACTTTCATACTTAATACACCGGATTAGAAAGTAATTCTAATTGAATCATTAACTCTCCTTCGACCTTTTCCCAGTTAATCCCATCTTCAGAAAATGAGGAACGACCAAAATTGTAATAATTATCTACCATTATTCCAATCTCTGCCCCTTCTATGACAGTTAAAGTAATAATATTTCGCCCTTTTTTAAGGATTAGATTAGGGTTTTGGAACTTAAATCGCACCTGGCGAACAAAAGGACCATAAGGAATATTTTTACAATCTACCACGGAAAATAATATATCATTCATTTTGATTATTAATTTACCTCTATCTGTGCAGGAATAGGTTAGACTTATACCTGCAGTATCAAATTTAGAGACATCTTTATTGATAATAATTTCTTTTTTTAGAATTTTCTGCGGTGTGTCCAATGTCTTTTTTATATCCCCGTGCCAATCGCCGCTATCATCCCGAAACAAAAATCCTTCCCGTTTTTCAAGACAAAATCCATCTGGATAAATCAACGGATATGTCCAGCCATAAAATGTGTGGAAATCAATAACCGTATAAAGAACCAGAAAAAGGATTAATGTTGCAAAAAAGGAGATTAATCTTTTACTCTGGATTTTTTTATACCAATAATAAATTGTCACGCCGGCAAAGATACTCAAATAAGGAACAATCGGCACTCTAAATCGAGATTGAATAAAGAAGAAAACAATAGCACTCATATAGCCAAAAATGACTAAATATAAAAGAAATAAGTTTTTATTTAATCTTCTAAGACTAAGGAATAATCCCATTATTCCTGATGAGGCAACCAGCCCAAAGGAAATCATTATTCTAAGTAAAGGGGATAGTTTTAAAAATCGGTCATAAACGACATCGTTATCCGGAATTTCATAAGCATTCCAGAACACGGTAATTTTTTTAAATAAAAGTCGAAGGTATTTCTCAGGTTTTTCCTTGATAAATCTTACGGCATCCTCGCTGTAAAAGTTTTTATTTTTGCTACTCATCTCATCCGCATAAGGAGGTAAATGATAAAAACCTTCAGAATCCTCATTATTCCCAGCCCAAAAGGCAACAGGTCCCGTGGCGGTCAAAAGAATAAATTTACCGCTATATTTATAATTACGGTAGGTCACCGGGGCAAAGGTTAGAGCCATACCTAAAACAATAAGCCCACAGGCACATAAAAATCTCTTGTTCATACCCAGTCTAATTAATAACCATAATAATAAAAATGGAAAAACTAAAAGAGTAGTGGCACGAGATAATGATGAAAGGGCTAAAATTACCCCTGCGGCAAAATACCATCTCATAGAATTTTGTGAGACACTTTTTAAAAGGACAAAGACACTTAACAGGAGTAAAAAACTATCTAAAACGGTTGTCAAAAGTAAGGTTTCATAAACCATAAAGGCACCATAAAGGCTACAAATCCCGGCGGCAATCATTCCAATACTTTTATTGAAAAGATGTTTTGCAATTAAATAGACAATCAGGCAAGTTCCTAATCCCATAAATATCTGAACAATTATTGCCTTAAATGGTTCATGCCCAACAAAGGAATAGATTAAAGCCAGAAAATAAAAATATAACGGATTATAACTATAAGGCGTTTTCGATAGCGTTCCATCTAATACCTGCATAGCTAAGGCATCATAACAACCACTATCTGTGCCTTCAAAATGGAGAAAATTAGGGTCGTTATTTTTTACCTGAAATAAAAAAATAAGCCTCAAGATTAATCCAACTAAAAGAATGCCAACTAAAATAAATTTATGTTTATGTTTTGATGGGAATTTTTTTATCTTATCTTTGAAAGAGGTATGAGGTAAAGGAGTCTTTTTTTTGTGTAATTTTTTTTTAGACATACCATTCTCCTGAAAATAGGAAGTAGAGAGTAGAAAGTAGAGAGTAGAAAGTAAAGAAAACATCACTCCTCACGCCTATCTCCCTACCTAAAAATAGCCGTAAGAATAGAACACGGATGACACGGATTTAATGGATTTTCGCTGATTTTTTTCTCTTTTTTCGTATCTATTCAGTATTTTTGACAGGATGAACAGGATTAATGGGATTTTTGTTTATTCTGTTCATCATGATTATAGTTGTAATGAATATTCCGACAGATCTTTCACCTTTCGCTTTACTTCAACCTTTTTTCTCCAAAATTAATAATCAATCCAACATCCTTATGAGTGGCAGTCAATTAGTAAACATTTCTCATAAACTGATTCTAAGAATCCAAATCCCATGGTATTATAGACACGATAAGCACAGCCAATAATTTTCTCCGTCAATTTTTGATATTTCATTATATTAAATACATCCACAAGGTTATGATAATTTTTTTGATTAACCGGATAATCTACTTATTTAACATCCTGTCTATCTTGTAAATCCTGTCAAAAGAACTGAATAGTTACCTTTTTTCTATCTTCTATCCGCGAATATCCGCAACATCCGCGTCATCAGCGTGCTATTATTTTTCATCGTTCTTTGCGTGCTTGGCGTGAAACTTCCTTTTTCCTGAAAATCGGGGTTCGGGGTTCGGATTTCGGGATTAGGGGGATTCTTTTATTCCCGAGTCCCGAATCCCGAGTCCCGAGTCCCTTTATTTTTACATCCGCTCTGGGGCTTGTAAGCCTAATAAAAGCAGAGTATTACGAATAACTATGCGGATGGCATTAACTAAGACAAGACGAGCACTTGAAAGGTCTTTATTTGCCGAGATAACTCGATGATGCTGATAATAATTATGAAATAACCCCGCCAGTTCAATAAGATATGTTGTTAAACTTTGTGGCTCGTAAAATTTTGCACAACTAATTATTTCCACAGGCAAAGAGGCTAATTTGAAAAGTATTGCCTTCTCTTCATAAAGTTTTAATAAATTCAAATCTGCCTGGAAAGGTTCTTGAAAGCCTTCTTTTTTTGCCTTAGCCAGAATACTACAGGTGCGGGCATGAACATATTGAATGTAATAAACAGGATTTTCATTCGAGGATTGTTTTGCCAGATTTAAGTCAAATTCAAGATGGCTATTTGCCTTACGCATAATAAAAAAGAATCGCCCCACATCCTTACCAACCTCTTTGATTAACTCCGATAAGGTAATGAATTCACCTGACCTGGTTGACATAGAAACAGATTGTTTATCCCTGACTAAACTAACCAATTGATAAAGTAAAATAACTACATCAGGATAACTTAGAGCCTCCATTGCTGATTGTAGCCGTTTGACATAACCATGATGGTCAGTGCCCCAGGCATCAATTAACAGGTCATATCCGCGTGTGTATTTATTCTTATGATATGCAATATCACCTGCAAAATATGTTGGTTTACCATCTTGCCGAATTAAAACACGGTCTTTTTCATCACCAAAAGAGGTCGTCTTTAACCAGAGTGCTCCATCAGTTTCGTAAGCAAACCCAAGTTTTCTTAGAGTATTAAGCACATCTTCTACTTCCTTAGACTCATATAACCTACCCTCTGAAAACCAATTATCATATTCGACGCCAAAATCGATTAATGTCTTTTTAATATCCTTCAATATCTCATCTTTGGCAAATTGTGTAAAAAAATCAACATCTTTGTTTTGATAAGTATCTTTTTCTTGATGATAAAGTGTTCTGGCTATTTCTATTAAATATTGACCCTGATAGCCATTTTCAGGGAGTTGTACAGGTTGTTCTGATAGTTGTAAGTATCGTGCTTTTAAAGATTTTCCCAGTGTTTCCATTTGTGTGCCAACATCATTGATATAATATTCTTTAGTTACTTCATAGCCGCAAAAAGATAAAATATTACCCAGAATATCTCCATAAGCGGCGCCCCGACCATGACCAATATGAAGTGGCCCTGTCGGATTTGCACTAACAAAGTCAATTAAAACCTTTTTCCCCTGACCAATGTCTGACATTCCGTAGCGTTCATTTTTATCTTCAATCTCTTTCAAAACCTTATATAATCTATATTTTGCAATCCAGAAATTAATAAATCCACCTCCAGCAATTTCTACCTGCGAAATTAACTCCTCTGGTTTTTCCATAAATTCAACGATTGTTTGAGCTATTTGATAGGGAGAAAGATTAGCCTTTTTAGCGAGGACAAAGGCAATATTAGTTGCTAATTGACCATATTCAGGTCTTTTAGGAGACTCAAGTTGAATAGATTCCAACTCGACTCCAGGAATTCTGCCATTTGTCATTGCTCGCCCAATCGCCTTATCAATTATATCTCCTATCTCATTATTTATGGTCATTTTCTTGTTTGTCCTTTACCTGGTAACTGGTGATTGGTAACTGGTAATTAAATACCGTTCAGTTAAGTTCACGACGAAGATATTTAACCAATTACATAACTATTCACCACGAAGAGCACGAAGGGCAGGGAGATGTTACAGAACAAATCTCTTTATGCCTTCTTTCAATCTTTCCACATTGAAATTTATCAATAGACCAACCTTGATATTTGCCAATTTGTAACCGTTCACCGCAGAGACACAGAGACGCAGAGAAAAAATTAAAAACTATTTACCATACGCAGAATTCCATTCCTGATTTTCATCAGAGCAAGCTTTTGAGGCCCGACATCTCATGATTGATTAATAATTTGGTTTTGATGTCCTATGGATGACAATAATTACCTCAATAATCTTTTCTGTTATCTGATTTATTTCTCTGTTCCTCTGCGTCTCTGCGGTAAATTACCACCTGAACGGTTACGCCAATTTTTGGTCGGGGCAAGAGGATTTGAACCTCCGACCTCCTGGTCCCGAACCAGGCGCTCTAACCAAACTGAGCTATGCCCCGTTGTAGTGAATTAGTAAAAGTCCAATCTCTAATCTCTCAATCTCTAATTACGCCCCATTATTTTTCCAGCCATACCTGCCAATTAATGGCACAAAGACACATCCACCTATATCTTTAGTGAATAATTCACCATTTTTCTTTGTTACGATTATCAATGATTGAAAGAATTTATCTCCTTTTGGGATGACCAGAATACCGTTATCTGCCAGTTGGTCGATTAATGGTTTCGGGATATCCGGTGCGGCTGCCGTCACAATAATACGGTCAAAAGGAGCAAGATTAGGTAATCCCAAACTACCATCGGCTAAAATGGTTGCAATGTTTTTATATTTTAATTCGGTTAAAAGTATCCTTTGTGCCTTTTCGTATAAAATTTTTACCCGTTCAACAGTATAAACCTTTTGAGCCAATTCAGCTAAAACAGCCGCTTGATAGCCTGAACCTGTTCCTATTTCCAGAACCTTTTGTGAGCCAGATAGTTGTAAAGATTGACTCATTAAAGCAACCATAAATGGCTGTGAGATAGTCTGACCACAACCAATTGGAAGGGGATGGTCACCGTAAGCCTTTTCCCGAAGTGCTTCTTCGACAAATAGCTCTCGTGGAATTTTCAGCATTGCCTCTACCACTCTTTCATCCACAATTCCCCGTCTTATAATTTGTTCATCAACCATTTTTCTTCTTTCAATATCATATCGTTGATTCAATGTTTCCCCCTCCAAAATTTAATCCACATATTTAGCCACAGATGAACACAGATGAAACGGTTCTCCTGAAAATAGGTTGCAGACCATAGACCATAGACCACAGACTATAGACCAAAAGATTAGGGGACGGTTCATTTTATCGTTTTCCCTATGATTTTTGTTGGAAATTAGAAATTGGGCTTTTATTTCTTTCACTAATTTCCAACTTCCAATTTCTAATTTCAATCCGCAAGATTTCAAACAAAAGTGAACCGCAGGCTCATGCCTGGTTTCTCCTCCATTTTATCTGTGCTCATCCGTGTTAATCAGTGGCTGAACAGTTACCCTTATTCCTGTGATTCAGACACTGAACATCAGACACAAGACTATAGACTCTCATAGTGTAAGTGTAAGTGTAAGTGAAAAACACATCCACTTCCACTTCCACTTCTTTTAAGCCTTCATTCTTCTGCAATTTCTGCCCGCTTTAGTCTGAGGTCTGATGTCCATAGTCTACTGTCTGAATCACAGACCCTTATCCTATCTCAATGTCCCCCTCCATGTCCTCCACCGCCAGGCTTAGTTTTTTCATCTGGAACAAATTTTTCACGAACAGGGCTACCAATATCTGGTTGAATATCTTCTTCCCATGTTTTTGGTGGAGGAAATCCTTCTGGTTTGCCCTTTTCGCCATGTCCTCCTTCAGCTTTATGACCCGCTTTTCCTTTCTTCTCTTCTTCCAATTCCTTCATCTTTTCTTCATATAGTTCTTTCCTTTTCTTCTGGATACGGTTCTCTATTTTTGCAATAATCTCCTTATCTATTCCTTTACCTGGTGGCACAACATAATTTATTTTATCATAAGCACAAAGACGCCTATGCCCGGCAGAAACAGTAACATCTACCCATTTTAAAGCCCATTGCTCTTGAGGTGTCTTGTAAGAAATAAGGTAGATATTTTGGTTTTTGATTTGAGTTGAAATGGTTTCGTAGAGTTTTTGAGCCTTTTGGGATTGATATGCCAGGAAATAATTTGAGGCTAATTTTTTTAGTGATTTAGTTTCGTCCTGTCCCCGAAAATCAACGATAAATATCGGAATATGATTATTTTTAGCATAATCACTGCATTCTCTAAATAATGTTTCTTCTTCCACCTCATCACCATAGGTAATTAAACAAATCGCCTTTTTACAGAGTAAATAATTCATCTCGCTAACTCCAAGTTTAATTCCCGAAAAGATAGCATCTTTGTCTCTGGAATTTTTACCCGGCCTTAATCTCTCAATTTTATCTCGCAAGGCTGTTTTATTTCGAGTAATTGACTGGATATATTCTGCCTTTTCAGAAAAACCAATTATTGATACCCCTTGAATTCCTCCTTTAATCTCCGAAACAAATTTGTTTAATAGTTCTTGGACATCCTTTCGATATTTGACCATCTTTTTAGATGTATCAATGATAAAGGTTGTAACTAAATACTCATTTTCATATACCGGTGTGCCCAGTGCTATAGGTTGCATCTGTCGACCGTTTTCTTCTACTTTAAAATTATTAGAAGTTAAACCTAAAATCGGGGTTTTGTGTTTAGATGTCACCATCACGGGCATTATAATTGTTGGATAACCACTTGTATCTATACGATTGACCAGAACATCAAATTGTGTATCTTTAGCCTCCTCTGGAATAAACACCAATATGGAATTATTCTCAAAACCAATAACATACAGCAATCCATATTTGTTGACAGCCAGTGTCAGGGGAGCAGGAAATTTTGAAGGTAGATTTAACTTTTCCCACTTTTGATTTTCTATATCAAATTTAAAGATACTGCCTTGTGAAAAACTAAGATATAGTTTTCCATCCAGGGCATAAGTTATACCTTTGGGAATTAATCCTTTTTGTGGAAATGGAAAATTGTTTTGAAGCCTGCCTGAGGTAGCAAATTGTTTAAGATAGTTACCGCCTCGCTCAATTACCCAAATTCTTTCCCTTTTATCCACAACTACTCCTATCGGAGATAAAAGCATTTCATCAATTTTCCCTACGAATTTACCTTCCGGGGAAAAGATTTGAATCCTGTGATTACCGTTATCCACAACATAAATATATTCTTTACTATCTAATGCTATCCCTTCCGGGTTGATAAATTCACCTGATTTTTTACCCTCTTTACCAAACGCCATCAAAAATTTGCCTTCAGAGGTAAATTTTTGAATGCGATGGTTACCAAAATCAGTTACATAAATATTCCCTTCTTTATCAAGGACAATACCCGCAGGTTTATTTAGTTTTCCTTTATCTTTACCCTTTTGCCCAAATCGTAATAAAGGTTTCCCAATTGGTGAAAATTTTAAAATAGCGTTATTCCCAAAACTACTGATGTAAAAATTATCTTCGGAATCTATAACTATTCCCGCAGGATTATAAATAGCAAAATCATCTTTTCCTTTAATGGTGTCAAAATATCTGTATGTATTTGACTTAATATGGTTTTCTGAATAGACCAGCATTTTTCGTTTTATTTCTGAGGTATCTTCTTTGCTTAATTTTAAAAGCCTTTCCCAGGCAGAGAAAAATTGAGGCATTTGCCCTGTCCGATAATAGCTTCTGCCCAACCAATACCAGACTTGAGCAGAATCAGGGGTCAAATCTAATGCCTTTTTATACAAGGTAATTGCCTTTTCAAACTCTAATTGGTTATACAGGGTAAATGCCTGTTTCAGGTATTCATCAGCCATTACTTTTAATGGGTCGAAACTCGTGCTTTGTTGCTCAATCTCTTTAGCCCAGGTGAAACTGGAAAGTAATATTATTGTAAGGATTATAAGTGATTTATTCATTTTTCCTCTGATTTTTAAGACTTTTTATTGCCTCAGCAGGGTCTTGAGCACCATAGACAAAAGAGCCTGCGACTAAAACATTTGCCCCTCGTTTGACGACTTCACCACCTGTATGAAGGTTTATACCACCATCTACCTCAAGGTCTAAATTAAGTTTTTTTTGAGTTATAATCTTGTTTAATTGCTCTATCTTGGGCAAAACATCATTGATAAATCCCTGTCCACTAAAGCCTGGATTAACGGTCATCACCAGGGCAACATCTATCTCTTTTAGAACAGGATAAATTTTATCCAGTGGGGTTGGCGGATTGATAGATACACCGGCTTTTACTCCCCTATCCTTTATCTTCTGAATATTTAACATCAGGTCATCTGTAACTTCGGCATGAAAGGTGATTAAATCCGCACCAGCATCAATAAACTTATCAATAAATTTATCCGGATTAGTAATCATCAGATGAACATCAAAGAAAAGATTACTCTTTTTGCGAAGATTTGCGACGGCATCTGGTCCAAAGGTAAGATTATCGACAAAATGTCCATCCATAATGTCCCAATGTAACCAATCGGCAACATCTTCTATTTTTTCTACCTCGCTGGCTAATTGACTGATGTCAGCTGATAATATTGAAGGTGCTATCTTTATCATCTTAATCAAAATCATACCATAATTTAATGTTTTTGTCAACCTTTTTGCTAAAATTAAAACGAAAGGAAAAACGAAAAACTTTATAAGAATTAAAAATAACTCTTGACAAATCCCTCTGGATGTAGTATAATATAATTAGAGGTTTCAAGAGCAATAAAAACGAAAGTAAAAACGAAAGATAAATTGAAAGGAGTAAGTAAGATGACACACCAGGTTACTTCAACAAAACCAGAAACTTTGACGATAAAAATTACTGAAGATGGGCTAAAGGCTTTTATGACTATTAATTCCAACAATTGCCATCCGTCATCTTTAGACTTAAATTCCATTCTGCAAAGATTAAATAAACAAGGGATAAAGTTTGGGATAAAAGACCTGGTGATTAAAACTATGCTACAAGATAAAATCTATAATCGCTCGATATTAGTTGCCGAAGGAATCCCACCGCAAGCAGGTAAAGATGCCAGCATTGAATATAAATTTAACAAAAAAGATAAACCACAGTTATGGGAAGACATAGAAGGAAAAGTGGATTTTCGTGAATTAAGATTAATTGATATTGTGCATACAAATGATGTGCTTGCCTCTAAAATCCTTCCTACTCAAGGGACTCCTGGCAAAAAAGTTACCGGTGAACAAATACCTGTTAAAAAAGGAGAGGATATTAATATCCCGGTTGGTGAAAATACCTACCTTTCACATGACAAATTAACACTTTTTTCATCAGCGGATGGTTATGTATTCTGGGAAGATAGTAGAATTGGTGTCAAGACAACTTATGAAATCCTATCTGATGTTGATATGAATGTCGGAAATATCAATTTTATAGGTCCGGTTAAGGTCCAGGGAGATGTAAAAGAAGGTTTTTTTGTTAAGGCTAAAGGAGATGTTGAAATTGGCGGCGTGGTAGAAAACGCAACCGTAATCTCCGAAGGGAATATTACGGTTATACAAGGAATCATTGGCAGTAGATCTAAAATCGTGTGTGATGGTGATTTAAAATGCAAATTCGTCCAGAATGCTAATATTGAGGTTAAAGGTAATATCATTGTTCATGATGCTATTTTACATAGCGATGTTCGGGCGGGAAAGGGTGTTTTTGTCCTGGGTGGAAAAAAAGGAGCAATTATTGGTGGGAGAATCTCTGCTAAAGAAGAAGTAAATGCTAAAAATATTGGTTCTATCTCCGAGGTTCCTACTGAAATCGAAGTCGGTGTTGACCCTCAAATTAGACAGGAAGTAGATGCCTTAGAAGAAAGTTTAACTACGGAAAGAACTCAATTACACCAGGAAAGATTAAATTACAAAACATTACTCGCTCAAAATAAAACAGAGTTAGCCGAACAATCATTATCGAAACAAAAGGAATTAGAAGAACTTATTAAAATGATGCAACATCACTTATATGAATTCAAAAAACATGTCCGTGCTAACTATAAAGGTAAGGTATCTGCCTTTGATACACTTTGGCCAGGTGTAAAACTTACTATTGGCAATGCTACAGTTCCACTAAAAATTGATTATCGGTATGTCACCTTTTATAATAGCGTCGGCCATATTGAACAGACTGAATATGAAAAACCAAAAATTAAAGTAGAAACATCTACGATTACTTATTGGGAAAGAGAAATTGATAAGGTAAATGGAAGGTTGGGATAAAGTGGCTCACCCATATAAAAGAGGTGCTGAGATGGAAAAATCATCTTCTGAAACAAGACGATATGTTATTTTAAAAGAGATTTATAAAAAAAAGGTTGTCTCTAACGAGGATTTAAGGGATAAATTTGGAGTTTCGTTAGTAACAATTAGAAAGGATTTAGAGGAACTTGAATCACTGGGATTGGTAAATAGGACATTTGGTGGGGCAGTCCCTATCATGGCAAAGGTAAATGAAGATAATTTGGAAGGCTCTATTGAAGACCGCTCGGAGATAATTGCCATTACTAAATATATTGTCGATAAAAAAGTTATAAAAGATGGTGATATTCTATTTATGGATGGTGGAATAATTATTAATATGGTGGCAAAAAGATTATCTGATAAAAAACCAGGACACATCACTGTCATTACAAATGCTGTCAATGTCGCCAATGAACTTGCCTCTAAATCAAATGTTATTCTCACTGGCGGTGACCTGAAAGACACCCAAGGAGTTCTCTCAGGAAATTTATCTACCCAAACAATTAACCAATATTCAGTTGATGTAGCATTTATAGATGTTGATGGCATATCGTTTAATAGCGGATTATGGGCTAAAGATGAAGTTGAGGCTCAGGTTAAAAAGCGAATGATTAAAGGAGCAAAGCAGATAATAATTATGACCAAACATTCAAAATTAGGTCACGAGGTAGGTCAAGTGTTTGCAGAATTTTATCTTGAAGAAGGAAATAATCTGAAACTTATGCTCCCGGATTTAAAAGATGAAAAAACAGTGAGATTAGATTTTGTTGACCTACCATCTGATTATAAATCATTAGAAAATGACCCTGTTCAGAAGTGGTTTGAAAAGAATTTAAAGGAAGAAGGAATAACCGAACCAATCTGGGTCAAAGAAAAAATAGGTGGTAGGTTTGAAATTATTGATGGTAAAAGAAGGTATTTGGCGGCTAAATCACTTGCAGATGAAGGCTCAAGCACCTTTTCTTCCATCCCCATAAAATTTGAAAAAGAATCTTGTGTCAAGCGTGATTTCCAGATTATCACCTCGTCAAAATACCTCAAGCAAGATGTGGCAAAGAAACACTTTTTAGCAGAAAAGAGAAAATTCAAAGACATAGCCCCAAATACCTTCATTGATATTGCCGAGTAACTATTCACCACGAAGAGCACGAAGGGCAGGGAGATGTTACAGAACAAATCTCTTTATGCCTTCTTTCAATCTTTCCACATTGAAATTTATCAATTAGACCAACCTTGATATTTGCCAATTTCATATATGGTAATGGATCAGTGAAATGGGGGATTCTCCTGAAAGTAGGAAAGGGGGAGACATTACCCCCACAAGAAAAATACCGTGCACATCCTCTATCCCTTTCCTACTTACCTACTATCTACTTGCCTACTATTTTCATTGCTTTGTCCTCCACAGGTTAATGTTCATTCCCCCAAATAACTGACGTCCTACCACATATGTCAATATTTGAGCTTCATGAATTCGATAATTCATCAAATTTCACTTCGTGCTCTCCGTGTCCTTCGTGGTGAATAGTTACATTGCCGATTGAGTAACTGTTCACCGCAGAGACGCAGAGAAAAAATTAAAAACTATTTGGTAACTATTCACCACGAAGAGCACGAAGGGCAGGGAGATGTTACAGAACAAATCTCTTCATGCCTTCTTTCAATCTTTCCACATTGAAATTTATAGCACTTATTAATCGAAACTTAACATAGAACAGATAGAAATTTGACTATCAATTGAATGAATGTAGAATATCGAATAATGAATTTAGAATAATGAAGTTTTAGTATTACTTCTACATTCAATATTCAATATTTTTCATTTTATGGAAACTTTTGATTAATAACTACTATATCCCTGAAAGATCAGCTGGTAGGCTGGAGGGCAATGCCTCCAACCCCCAATCGTCGCCAAATTTGTTAGACAACATAACAAATTCTTTTAAACCATACGTCTTTCTCGTAGTTAGCGACCCCGTATAGTTGCTCTATGGTAGAGAGAAGTTACTATTTATACACAAGCCCTCTTAAACTTTTCCTCCTGGATAGTCTCCGAATTGTCCATTTATCAACCGTGTTTCCCCAGTTTACCCCTTCTGATACGGCAGAGGTTACCGCTTTTGTTCAGATTATCAGTGGTTATACCTGCTGAGCGTATTAAATGGACATCTTTGGCTATCTCCTATACGGTTATGTCCCTTCATCCTGATTTTCTCAAGATTACTATGAACAATGCTGACGACTCTAAAAATGGGTAACCGTTCAGGCTATATATCAAAAGTGTAAGAAAGAGGATAAGGGCGATATGGAGATAAGATAATAGAAATAGATTGAAATTTATAGAAATAGGTAGAAATTGATTGTGGGAAACAACAAATTTCCATAAATTTCTATTAGTTTCTACTAATTTCAATTTTTTTTAATAATATCTCCCTATCTCCTTAATCTCCACATCTCCTTTTGTTACCCCACCTGAACGCTTACAAAAATGGACATTTGAGAGCTAAACATCCATCACTACCTCATAAAGATTGGATTTCGGATTTCCCTTATACTAATCCCTTAGTCTTAATTAAAAGACAAGATGTGAGTCCTCCTTTGGTCATATGGATTACCCATTTTCCTTCCGTGATGTATGTTTAAACGCATTACCCAGAGATGCTTTAACCTAACCTATTTATTCATCTCCGACAAGGACATTGCCAGTGCTTCGCTGAGAAAGGGCAGTTGGCACGAATTAATACGCCATAATCATACACCCCAATAGGTCATCTGTAATTCGTCACTCCATCATATCACCTCACGATGATACCCTGTCTTTCTGTAGATACGGATTGTTCCTTTATCTACATAATTACAAACTTCTATACAAGGATTAGGCTTGCATAGGTGGTTTTCCCAACCACTCTGGTATCCCATACTTCAAAGCACACCAAATCTCAAAACGCAAAACGCAAAACTACAACGCAAAGCTCAAAACTATTTTTATTATGGACTTTCGCCGGTTTTCAAAGAATCCTATATTTTTTGACCTCCGTTCAGAATGGCACTGAATTAGTTTTAAGGTTTTGAGTTTCAGCTTTGAGTTTTGACATTTGAGTTTTGAGTTGATTTTTGCAAAAATTGCTTACCAAAGAATCACAAATTGTCACCCTAATATAGTATAGGATTGTATGGAGACTATCGTGTCAATTGAGCGAACGCCTTAAGATGAGTGATTATCGGAAAGCCGTGTAAGGGAAAACCTTCGGGTCACCCACGAAGTGGGTCGGGTTTGATGCGGGGGTGTTGGAGAAGTGCTATAGTGAACCTAAAACAGGCATCGTTGGAAACGATTGAGGCAACCAAAGGAACACCTACGGTAACTCGCCAGTGCTCTACTCTACTAAAAAAGGGGTGGAGTTGGGCTAAAAGTAGGATTTACATCTTCTTTTCCCACTTCAGAATCTCTTTTAGAACTCTGACGAGTAAATCAATATGTTGTGGATTTATTCTTTCTATTAGTCCTATAATCTCAAAGGTAGAAGATTCTTCTTTACTTACAACTTCCTGGGCAGAAGGAAGAGATAAAAGATCTGTTATCGTCATTCCTAAAACAGAAGCAATTTTGTTAAGAACTGTAATGGTAGGATTTACTTCTCCTCTTTCTATTCTCCCAATATATGTTGGATGTAAATCAGCTCTTTCTGCCAATCTTTCTTGAGATAACTTCAGTTCATTCCTTAATCTTTGTATTCTACTCCCTATCTTGATTAACAATTCATTCATTATAATCTATAGCCCTCCATTTTTATTTTACTGTGAATATTAAAAAATAAAAAGAGACGATAGTGTATAATTTTTAAAAATTTTTCTTGACAAATTAAAGCATATATGCTATATTGTCTTAAAAGGAATTTTTAACTTATTTTTTACGGATAACAACAATTTCCAAATGAAGATAGATCAATTAAGAATTGACAGTTGACAGATACAAGATATTATGATATTTTACAAAATAATAGAAGAAGTGAGATTTGATATGCCCAAAGAAGATAGAGCATGAGGGGATGTTTTTCATATTTTTTGGCAAATTTTGTATACTTTTTATGTAACCAAAGTGCTGGCAACATAAAATTTTCTCCCTTTTTTGATTTTTGTTTGAGTAAGGATATCTTCCATCCGAAACTCAAAATATATCCAAAATTGAGGAGAAGCAATAAAAAATGTGTCCAGCCTTTGAATATATCAAGAGCCCTGAGATGTTGAGAGATATCTAGGGTGGAAAGGAGGTGAGAAAGATGGAGAAAGCGATTGACAGCAAAGAAGAGAAGGTGTTATCAGAAGAGCTGAGAAAGATCTTTGAGCCTGAGAAAGAGGAAGAGAATAATTTGATTTGCTGGGGATATCGTGATTATTGGCCAAGATATTTCTAATGATAGAGTGAATTGGAGAAAGGGAAGGTGGCGTATCCTTTTTTAATCATTATGAAGGGTATGCCACCTTCTTTTAAATAAAATATCACAAAAAGGATACCTTAATGAACCATCTTTCTAATTTAGAGATATTTAAAAAAGGAGATAGATTTCTGGCTATTAACCCTACTTCGGGTAAATGGAATATTTGTTCATCTTACGAGTTAAAAGAATCAATTTGTAGGTTAAAAAAATTTTCCATAATTTCTTCTTCCCATCAAAAAGAAAGATTGATATGCGTATTCCATTTGACTAATAAATGTAATCTTGAATGTAAATATTGCTATGCTGATATAGGAACAAAAGGAAAAAATATCCTGTCAAACGATGCAATAATGAAAATCCTTGATATTCTTGCTTCTTCCTTATATGAATCTGTGTTAATCGAGTTCCACGGAGGAGAACCTTTACTTTGTTGGGAAGAGATTAAGGATATTATTTTAAAATATCATAATAAAAGGAATTTTTATTTTGGAATCCAAACAAATGGAACATTGTTGACCCCAAAAATTATTGATTTTATAAAAATGTATTCAATTGGAATAGGAATTTCAATAGATGGTCCACAAGAGATTCACGATAGGAATCGTTGTTATCCTAATGGTAAAGGGAGTTTTTCTGGAGTAATGAGAGGAATTTCTTTACTCAAACAGAATAAAATTCCCTTTACTACCATTTCTGTTGTAGAAAGATCTAATGAATGCTCCGAAATATTTGATTTTTTTGTAAATAATCAAATAGAAAGGATAAAATTAAATCCGTTGTATTTCAAAGGGATGCTGAATGAGAAAAACATCTCATCTTATTGTCTTGGGAAATATCAGGAAGAATTTGCAACAGAACATTTAAAGATAGCAAGAAAAATAATTGAGTATAATAAAACCAGTTCAGTTAAACAAATTTGTGCCAATATAACAATAATGGTAAGAAATTTGATTGGAAATAATGGATATATGTGTTTAAAAAGCCCCTGTGGTGCAGGAAATTCTATAATAATGTTTGACGAAAATGGTAATATCTATCCTTGTGAAGAAATGTATGGTAGAAAAGACTTTATTATTACCAATATAAATAATATAAATAATGGAAAGGACCTGGAGGAAGCCTTAAGATATTCCCCAATAATTCTAAAGATAAAAGAAAGAAAAGTTGAAAATATTCCAAAATGTAGAGATTGTATATGGCAAAGGTTTTGTGGAGGGGGCTGTACCAGTTATTCTTTGAATATATTTAATTCTCTAAAAAGGGAAGATGTAATGTGTCAATATAACCAGATAATGTTTGAAGGACTTATGTGGATATTGGGTGAAAATAAAGATAATGTTATTCTTCTTACTAAACCAGAAGCATTTAAATAGGAGATAAAAATTATGGAAGAGAAAGAAAATAGATCTATTAAAAGATCGCTTTTTAGTCCTTCATTGCTTTGCAATAATGATTGTATAGTATGTGGAATTTATTCTGAGAAACAAGAGAAATTCATTCAACCAGATTTTGAGATGATAGCCTCTGATATTAAAAGACTTAAAAAAATGGGGGTTACACATCTATGGATTAGTGGCGGTGAACCAACAATCAATAAAGATATTTTTAAAATCTTAACCCTGACCAAAAACCTATGTTTTGAAGAAGTGATAATATTTACTAATGGCCGTGCCTTATCTAATAAGAAATTTCTCAATGAAATGATTGAATGTGGAGCACATGGTTTTCATATAGCCCTTCAAAGCCATAATTCAGAAACACATGATTTTCTTACGAGAAGACCTGGTAGCTTTGATGAAACAATTCAAGGAATAAAAAATGTTATTGAGGAGAAAAACAGATTAAAAAGGGTAACTGCAGCCCATGTAATGAATAGTGAAAATATCAATTTTTTACCTGATTTTGCTTATCTTATGGTCAATCTGAAAATTGACTGCCAAATCGCTTATCCATTTTTTACCTCACCATCTCAATACAAATTTCTACCAAGATATTCTGATCTTAAAAATAAACTTCACGAAGCAATAAGAATTCTGCTAAGAGGAGGATTAAAGATCAGCATAGAAACAGTACCTCCATGTTTCTTAATTGGATTTGAAAGATATTATGCTGATTACCATAGGAAACAAAGGATGCTTATGGAAGGCTATCGATCTGTTTCTGGAGAAACTGTTAAAGAGGAATATCTCCAGCTTATCGGCTCAAGTTTTAAAACTTATACACAAAAATGTGAAATTTGTTTTTATAAACCTGCTTGCAGTGGGGTATTTTCTCAATATATAGAGGAATTTGGTGAAGATGAATTTGAACCAGTAATCAGGAAATAAAAAATCATGCAAATACTTATCTTAAAACCATCATTTCAGTGTAATAATAATTGTATAATGTGTATAAATTCTCAAAGAAGACAATCCCCAGAGCTATCCTTAGATAAAATAAAGCAATCTCTTACAAAATTCAAGAATGGGCATAAAGATACACTTTTTCTAATTATCACTGGTGGAGAGCCAACCATTAACAAGCATCTCATTAAATATATAGAATTGGCAAGAAAAAATGGTTTTAAGTATATTGAGGTCCAAACCAATGCCAGGAATTTAGCTGATAAAAAATATACAAAAGAATTAACTAATGCTGGAGCAAATGTATTTTTCATCTCCATTCACGGACATAATTCTTATACACATGAACTTGTAACAAGAAGGAAAGGGAGTTTCATAGAAACTTTAAAAGGGATAGAAAATCTTGTAAATGAAAATCAGTTTGTAAGAACAAATACTGTTTTACTTAAATCTAACATTAAATACTTGCCAAGCATTGGAGAATTAATCAGTTCATTATCAATAAAAGAAGCCCAAATTTCATTTCCTCATGGTATCTCTTCTTTTCTTAACTATTATCCCATTATTGTCCCTTTGTTCAGTGAAGTAAAGCCTCTACTTTATGAAACAATACCAATTCTTCTACAATCTTCTGTAAAGGTAAAAGTAGAAGCAATACCTCCATGTTTTTTGGTAGGCTACGAAAAATGTTATATGGATTATATAGAAGCTAAATACCCTAATTTTATCTATGAGCCATCATATAGCGAGACAAGAGAGGAATTTTATCCTTTTGAATTTAAAAGAGGGAAGGTTTATACTAAAAAATGTACACAATGTGATTATCGAGTTGCCTGTGCGGGGATATATACAGAATACCTGGTAAACTATGAAGATTATGAATTTCTTCCTGTAAAAATAAAAAGTCAGGGACAATAAATTGTTGACAATATTATTAAAAGGGGTTAAAATGGGAGGAGTCTTAACATTATACTTTTCTTCTAAATGCAATAATAACTGTATCTCTTGTGTAAATGAAGATATGCCCTTTGAAATATCTTTATCTAAAATCAAGAAATATATTATGGAAGGAAGGAAGAGAAATCTTTCAACAGCAGTAATTACCGGAGGGGAACCAACTATTAATAAAAAGTTTATAAAAATTATAGAACTTGTTAGAGAAAATGGTTTTATGCATATTGCTATTCAAACTAATGCAAGAAGATTGGCAAAAAGAAGATTCCTCAAAACTTTAATTTCTTTAGGAGTAGATATGTTCTTCCCTACCTTATATGGTCATTATTCCCAACTTCATGATTTTATTACCAGAGAAGAAGGAAGTTTTATAGAAACCGTTAGAGGAATAAAAAACATTGTAGATGAAGGATATTTTATTAAAACAAATACAATTATAACCAAATCAAATATGGAGTATTTGCCTGAAATAGCAAAATTTATTATTTCCCTTTCGGTAAACGAGGCTAAATTTACATTCCCTCATGGAATAGGAAGAGCTGGAAAACACTTTGAGTTTATTATTCCAAGGTTTACTGATATGAGATCATATCTTTTTGAAGCAATGGAAGAGCTAAAAGAATCTTCAGTAAAGCCGTGGATAGAAGCAGTACCTCCTTGTTTCTTGATTGGAATAGAAAAATACTATGCTGATTATATTGCGGAAAAAATGGATGGGTTTATTCCTATAGCAGAGAAAGAATTTTTATTACATAGAGGGGAAGTATTTGAAAAGGCTTACACTCATAAATGTTTTAGATGTGATTACCGGCAGGTATGCAGTGGAATTTATATTGAATATCTGCTGAATTATGGAGATAGCGAAATTGAACCTGTAAAGATTAGGAGGTAATGAATTAATGATAGTAGCAAAGGATATTTCTAAGAGTTTTAAAATACCTTTGAAAAAGGAAGGATTATTGGGTGCTATTTTAGGCTTATTATCCAGAAAATATATTCTTAAGGAAGCAATAAAATCAATCAGTTTTTCTATAGAGCAGGGTCAGATAGTAGGAATAATAGGACCAAATGGTGCTGGAAAATCAACACTTATTAAAATGTTGTCGGGCATTTTAATTCCAGATAAAGGTGAGATTAAAAGTCTGGGTTTTATTCCCTACAAGGAGAGAAGAAGGTATACCCAAAATATTGGTGTAGTCTTTGGACAACGGAGTCAATTATGGTGGGACCTGCCTGTGTGTGAATCCTACACACTTCTACAGAAAATATACCGTATTGACACTCATACTTTCAATACAAGATTAGAAGAACTTTCAGAATTGTTGGAAGTCAAGAAATTACTTTACCAACCGGTAAGAACTCTAAGCCTGGGAGAAAAGATGCGATGCGAAATAATAGCTTCACTCCTCCATAAACCCCGTGTGCTATTTTTAGATGAACCTACTATTGGGCTGGATATAATAGCTAAAACAAAAATAAGGGATTTTATAAAAGAATGGAATAGAAAAAGCGATTGTATAGTCATCTTGACTACTCATGACTTATCTGATGTCCAGGATATATGCAGGAGGATAATTATTATTGATGAGGGTAATATTGTCTTTGATGGCAATCTGGATACAGTAGTTAAAAGATTCAGTAATTTTAGAAGATTAATTGTAAATTTTTCACAAGATAATGTGAGTATAGAGAAGATATATCAATCCTTTGGTGGTGATAAAAAAATCTCAATTAAAGAATTAGAAATAACCGAAGAAGATAATAATTTTCTAATTAAATTTTCTGATGCCAATAATTCAATAATCTCATTGATAGATAATCTCTTTAACAATTTCTCTGTCTGTGATGTAAAGATTCAACAACCTTCAATTGAAACAGTCATAAGGCTAATATATGAGAAAAAGGTGGATCTAAATTCATGATGAATGTATATGTAGAAGTTGCAAAAAAATCTTTTCAAAAACTATTGGCTTACCGGATGAGTATGGTCTTCAGGTTATGTGGTTTTTTGGTCTCGCTATTCGTAGTTTATTACCTTTGGAAAGCAATATTTACTACTTCTTCTGTTATTGAAGGATATTCATTCAAAATGATGATCACATACTTGATTTTATCTTTTGCTATTAATGCACTTTATGACTTACCTGCTGAACATGAATTGGCAGATAAGATTATTCAAGGTGAAATAGCAATGGATTTAACTAAACCAATTGACCAACAAAGAATATTCTTTGCACAAAGTCTTGGGATAAGCATTAATCAACTAATTACCTATAATATTGCCTTCTTAGTTGTTACTGCCTTTCTTTTTAAAATTGAACCTCCTTGTTCTATGATAGGATTTGTTTTCTTTATTATAAGCCTCCTGTTAGGATTTATAATTATGACTGCCATAGGATTTATAACAGGAACTATATGTTTTTGGACAAGGGATGCCTGGGGCATATTTTTTGTAAAGACTACCATGGTAATATTCTTCTCTGGAGCTCTTATACCTTTACATTTCCTTCCCAAATGGTTGGAGAATATAGCTATGATTCTACCATTTCATGGAATTATATATACTCCTATCTCTATATATCTGGGAACAATATCTGATTACGGGGTTATAAATCTTTTATTAAATCAGACCATTGGTGCTATTTTATTAATTTCCCTTGGTAAAATGCTGTGGTATGTAGGAATAAAAAAGGTTGTTATTCAAGGAGGATAAGATGGTTATTTCCCATTATCTAGAGCTATATCTTTGTTTCGTATCTCAACACTTAAAGAAAATATTAGAATATAGGTTAAGCTTTTTTATTGGCATAATCCCTTTTATTCTCCTGCAGTTATTGCCAATAATTATTATCTGGGCTATCTTCAAAAAAGTGCCACATATAGCAGGATTTAATTTTAACGAGGTGCTATTCATTTATGGATTGGGAATTATCTGTTATGCCTTTGGAAGAATGTTATTTTCTAACTTAAACGACTTCGGATATCAATACATTATTAAAGGTGGATTGGATACCGTGTTAATCAAACCCATAAATCCTTTATTTTATATTGTTGCGAGTGATTTTTCAGAAAAAGAAATAGGGGAGTTATTAGTTGGAATAATTTTGATAATAAAGTCTATTATTGGTTTAGAGATACATCCTGGTATATTAGAATTTTTTGCCCTTCTTTATTTTCTCATAAATGGAATAATAATCTATGGGTCAATAAATTTAATTGCCGTTATTATATGTTTCTGGACAAAAGATCCAAGAGGATTAACCAGTCCAATAATGAGGATTCAAGAATTTTCCCAATATCCAGTAACCATTTATGGAAAAGCAGTAAGATTTATTATTACATGGATAATCCCTTTTGCATTTATAACCTTTTTCCCTGCAGTTTTTTTTATTCGGAGGGAAGAATTTGGTGGATACATCCTTTGTCTCCCTTTAATAGGAATAATCTTTCCCCTCATCGCTTATTTATTATGGTTAAAAGGACTATCAAAATATGAAAGTAGCGGAACGTGAAAAGACTGGTATTTTTAGAATGATAGTAAAAGGAAAAAGCATGGAACCTGCAATTATGGAAAATAGTAATGTCATAGTGGAGAAAGCTCATCCTTTTTCTATTAAAAGAGGCGATGTAGTTGTTTTTAAATGGGGCAAGAAGATAATCATTCATAGAATAATTGGGATTCATAAGATCCACAAAGATTTATTCTTTGTGGAAAAAGGGGATAATTTACCATTTATAAGTATATTTCCTCAAGAAGCTCTTATTGGAAAAGTTTGTGGAGTAGAAAATAGAGAGGTAATAAATTTATATAGTAAAAATTTTGTCAATACTTACTTAGTGCTTACATATTTTTTGTTTAAAAGTTTCCAAATTATGCAACGATTATCAAATAAAGTAAATAAAAAATTAGGAGATATCGTTTTTAATGCTTATTTTATTCCGTTTCGCTTTTTTCTATATTTTATAAGTTACATTCAACAGAGGAATTCGTAATCTCCTATTTCCCATTACACTAATATAGGAATTAACTTTTTCTAAGTGATAGGTGATAACTAGTGCTCTGTCGCTACTCAATTGATGTGCTCCCTTGGCCTAATCATTACCCACATCTTTTAGTGGACAGATTAGATAGAAATTCCAAATTCCAAGCACCAAATTCCAAATAAATTCCAAATTCC
>JBFLXS010000023.1:0-3955 GCA_040755795.1 bacterium
GTTGGTGTCCCACCTACGGTAAATGTGGAGAAGTGAGAGATATAAGTCCAAACATAATTCTCTGTGCCGTGATGATAAGTAGTTAATGCTGTCCAGGTAATATTATTCCAATGATAGATGACAAGATTTTCTTCCCTGATATTTGTTCCATCAATCCAACCATCACCAGGTTTTGGATTATCTGGATAATCAAATCTTAATGTTACCGAACCTATTGGTTGTATCTTTGTTCCAGATTCATCTTTAAGCTCTATGTTATAAACAGCTTCTATAAACTGAATGCCTTGTGGAGGAGTGGCTGTTGTTGATGTAGCAATATGAACAGTTGCATTTGTTGTTCCAAGGGTTTGCGGGCCAAATACTATCTCTACCCCCGGGATTGTAACTGTCCCTCCCTGTTGGGCATCTACAAAAACTGTAATTGTGGCTGATTTCTTTATAGCTCCATAATAGACAGTGATTATATCTAAACCATTATTTGGGGAAATGGTAATCGCCGCTGTCCCTGTCCAGATACCATTGGTTAAATTAATCTGGTCAGGAATAATAGATTGTGTCGTATTGGTCATGACCATCTGTCCTGTGTAGGGATTTCCATCGCTATCGGTTAAAGTGACAGTTAATGTAAATGGAGCATAAGTTGTGGTCATTGTTTGAAAGACATTCAGGGTAAGATTGGTAAATGCACCTGATGTAACAACCACTGTGGCTGTTCCTATTATCCCGTTTGTTGTCCCTGTTATTGTCCATGTGCCTACCTCTTTGGGGTTATAAACATTATTGGTAAATGTGCCTTTTTCAGCAGAGAATGTTGTTTCTGAGGTAACTGTCCAGGTATTGCCATCAGAATCACTGGCAATGGCAGTAAAGGTAGCAAATTCATCGGCAGTAAGACTGATGGTTAATGGGTGAAGGTTGATGGCGGTTACTGTGCCATGTTTAATGGTTATTGTCATTGTATCTGTATGTAAGCCATCCGTGGCGGTGATGGTGCCACTGCCTACACTTGTTGGGGCAAAGACCGTGGATGTGCCGTAAGCAGGACTGCAGGTACCAATTCCACCCTGGACAGACCAGGTGCCAAAAACCTCCCCTATTAAATTCCAATTTCCATCATATCCCTTAAGACAGAGAATTAATGTTTCATCTGTGGTTATTGTGGCTGTTGCACCTATTATCCTGATGTTTGCCAGCGGACCTGTGGGTATTCCAAAAAGTTCATTGGATTTATCTCCCTCATTTCCTGCCTGGTCATAAGCAGAGATAGCCATATAGTAGCAAATGCCATTGGTTAAATTGCCTAATGTGTATGTTGTTGCAATTGTGCCCGTGTTCTGGATTGAGGTGTATGTGCCTGATTCTGTGCCGTAGTGGATCTTGTAGCCAACTAAGTTTGTATCTGTGCCTGGTGTCCAAATAAGATTGAGTTTGCCATCCAGAACACCGTTGGTAATAGAAACTAAAGTTGGTGTTTGTGGTTTTGTGTTATCAATAGTTATGGGATAGGGAATCGTTGAGGTCGCTCTATTGCCAACATGGTCTATGGCCACACAAAAAAGGTCATAGATACCATCCAGATAATTAGTGGTGATAAGATTTGAGGTTGTTGTGCCCGGGATACCCGCAGATATATCTGTTTCCAGGAGACAATCAGTCTTTGTTCCAACCCATAATTCCATTTTATCTATCCCTGATTCATTATCCTGTGCCTGAGCTTTTATCGTTACTGTGCCGGCAAGGAATGTATTTGAAGCTGGTTCAATAATATTAGCTATTATCGGTGGAAATGATAGTCTTTGTAGTGGTGCAGGTGAGTCATTGGCCGTATCTATTATCTTAGAAAAAATGCCTGCCCCAGCCCCCTCACCAAAAATAAAAAGATTATCTCCCCAGAGCGAATAGGCAAATAAACCATTATGGTCCTGGGTTCTGATATTAACCAGCTCTATGTTCCAAATCCCATTTAAATCCACTAATGTAGAGGCATAAGCAGAACTGCCGGTATTTCCCTGGCCATCATTGTCTTGAAGTTGAATATAGATAATCGCTCCTTCCGCGTTAGTCGTTCCATTCTCATAAGTAACTGTTCCCCAGGCAACATCACTTCCAGAAGGAATTGTTGATGTCGCGGTAATGATAGAATAATGTTTACCATTATTATTGTCTATACTCTCTCCACTTATAATATCATAGTAATAAGTTGTCAGCGGTATTAGTTTTGTGATGGTGATATGATGTGTATAGCTTAAAGTCATACTTCCTCTATCATCATAAGCGCTCCTTACGAGAGTAGTAGTCGTGCCATAGTTAATCTGGCCAATAGTCGATGTAGCGGTAATCCACGAGATAGTAAATTGTGTATCGCGCAGATTAGTTATCCTCATCTTTTGAGGCGTAGTATTTGCCTGAGCCTCAAAATTCCCCAGAATAATCAATATCCAGAGTGTTAGACTTATTTTTTTTCCCATAATTACCTCCCTAAAATTATATCCGGTGCTGGTGAATCATCATAAGTACTCACTATTTGCTCAGAATTACCTTCATTACCACCTTCTACATAAATGTAAAGTTTATCCATAACATTAGAGTATTTGAACAGATTTTTTAGATTAGCCTCTCTGATGTTGACCAGCTCCATTGACCAATAACCATTTTCATCTACTAATGTTGATACTAATTGAGAATCGCCTTTGCTATCCAACCCATCAATATCTTTTAGCCTGAGATAGCATATCCCCCCTTTATTCAAGGGATTTCCTGGTTCTTTGAATACCTGTCCATAGGCAACATCAGAACCTACGGGCAATATTGAGATTCCGGTAGTGACACTACTCATCTCCATAGTTAGTGTCCCACTGATAATTTGATAAAAGTAAGTTGTCTGCGGTGTAAGTTTGATAATGGTGACATAATGTATGCTACTCAAGGATTGACTGCCCTCGTCATCATAGCCGGTTTCTCCTAAAGCAGAATATGTCCCATAATTAACCCTGCCTATTTCTGGCACATCAGTTATCCAGGAAATGGTAAACTGTGTATCTCTAATATTACTTACTTTCACCTTTTGAGGGGTAGCTCCGTAGCTCTCTAAATTAGTCAATAAAAGAAATATTCCTATAATTAAACTTATTCCTCTCATTCATTATCACCATCCTTTAACCGATTACCTAATTGCCTTCTCGTTATAGCCAATTATATTTCTGGTGATATCCAAAAATATATTAAGTTTACCAAAACTACTGCCTGAGGCAATTATTGTATTTCCTGCTTTAATTGGTTTGTTATTAGTTTCAGAGGGAATAATAATGTCTATTCCCTCTACTTCTTGACTTAATCTTTTCGCCTCTTCCAGACTTAGCTCTGTTATCAGAACAATGATGTCGCTTTTGGGTTTTAATTCTAAGAGATATTTATTGGTTAACTCTGGTGTAGGATTTAGTAAGGCTAATATGCCGACATTAAGCTTCTTAAAATCTTCAATCACATACGGACTTACCTGATTTGAATGGATAATAGGGAAGTTTGATTGCTTAACTAATTCCATCCCCATTTCACTTTTATCATTCTTCACAAATAGGGCATTGCATTTAATTTTATTCAAATTCTCAATCTTCTTATCAATTTGTTCTTCAAGTAATTTCATCATAGCAATTTTTAATATTGCCTTCCCATTTCCACTTTCTCCTGCCTGACTAATCACCTTTTCTATTTCATCAATGTTATCCAGCTCATCTTTTAAATAGAAAATCACCAGGCGATTAATTGGTTTAATATATTCACTTTTAACCAGACGAACTTCAATGGGCATCCTGGATATATCGTCGTTTTGATTCTGAAAACTCCTCTCTTCCTCAATATAGCCTGTAATGGTAATATCCAGTTTAGGATTTTGGGGGTCATTAGATTCTATCTGGACAGTTTTTTCTACTCTATTTATAAATCCAGCCGACTCAAA
>JBFLXS010000023.1:4055-22315 GCA_040755795.1 bacterium
GTCATTGAGGAGTTGTAACCATATAATGTTGCCCCTGGTTATCATCAACTACCCCATCGCATATAATGTCATAATAATAGATAGTCTCAGGTTCTAAATTAGTAATAGTTACCTGGTGGTCATAATTTTCCGTATGTTCATAGATGATATTACCCAGAGCCGTAGTTGTGCCATAGTGAATCTCGCCAACTACCGCCATAGCTGTTTTCCATGACACTGTAAATTGTGTTTGTTGAAGGTTAATTACCTTAATTTGGTTAGGGGAGTAGTTGCTACTTTTAGTCGCATAAACAAAATATCCCTCTCCCTCGCTAATACCAAAATTCCCAAATGGGAGATTGATGACATAAGTTTTCCAGCCACTCCCATCCCAACTCTGAATTCGGTCACAAACACCCTGCTGATTGTTTATATCATTTCCCATATCTTTTGCCGTGTCTATCAAACCAACAACATAAACCGGGATGCCAATCAAATTCCAACCTGGATTAATTTCAAAATTAAATGTATGAATAGGCACGCCAGTTACCTGCCAGGTGCTATAGTTTTTATTTAAGACAAAATAGCCTTTTCCTGATTCAATATTAAAATCACCAAATGGTGTATTAGCCAGATATGTTTTCCAGCCACTCCCGTCCCAACTCTGAATTCGGTCAACTTGTGCTCCTTGAGTATCCATTTCCGAGGCCAAACTTTTGGCCGTATAAGTTGATAAGGGCTTTAGTGGTAGTGCTATCAAATTCCACCCCGGATAAATAGAAACTTGAGTTTGTGTTCCGGGTGAAGGTTCGGTGAGGAATGAATAAGTCTTTTCGAAGGTATTAGTGGCCATATCAGAGGCGGCAATAGTCACATTTACAATCTCAGAATAGTTAAAGTCAAACGGTGGGTCATAAATTAGAGTGTAGTCTTGCGGAATTCCGCTGACGAACGGGTAAACGACTGAACCTCCAACTTTCATTACGATTGATGACTGTTTCACCCCACTAACCGCATCCTTGATATGAACGATTATATTGGTATTCACCGGCACATCAACGGCATTGGGTGCTGGATTATGTTCAGAACTAAATGGAGGGATAGTATCTACCTGCACATTTACCACTGAACTTTGTGGACTGAAATTTTCGCTGGCATCCTTTAATTTTGCCGTCAGAGAGTAAGAGCCATCGGTAAGGTTAATTATGGCTGTCCAGGTACCTGCCAAACTGACACTACCAACCGCTACTTGCTGGTCATTAGCATAAAGGAAATATGTTGTTCCACTCCCACCTGTGCCTTGCACTTCAAAGGGAACAGTGTTGATTATCGCCCCATCTGTTGGTGAGGTAATTGTTGGTGTTCCGGGTGGAATAGAGAGTTGTATGGTTATTTCATGGCTTCTTGTTCCATAGTTATATGCTTGATCGCGAAGTCTATAATATATGGTATGAAAGCCTTCCGCAAGTGTAACCGTCTCTGTCCAGTTACTTGAACAAGACCCACTCTTCCATAGATTGTTGTCTATATATAAGACCCAAAAACTATCTGACTCTCCTGTGCCACTAATGTCAAAGGTAGCAGTTTTAATTATCTCGCCATCCGCAGGTGAGATAATAGTTGGTGTGCCAGAAGGAGGTATTGTATCTATTTCTATCGTTATGCCTGGGCTTTGTGAACTACTATTTCCAGCCATATCTAAAACTTTAGCCATCAGGGTATATGTGCCATCTTTAAGAGTAAGTCTGCCTCCCCATTTACCTTGAGATGTGACACTACCGAAGGCTGTCAGGCTACCATTTACATAAAGGTTGAATATGGTATTTAATTCTGCCGTTCCATCAACATAGAAAGAAGAAGTAATACCAATCAACTCCCCATCTTTGGGTGAGGTAATAGTGGGTGGATTTGGTGGAGTGGTATCTACTATCACCGTTACCTGTGGGCTTTGTGGGCTTTGATTACCCACCCAATCTTCAACTATCACCGTTAAACTGTAAGTCCCTTCTGCTAATGTAACCGTAGTTTGCCAGGTGCCGTTGTTTAAAACATTGCTGGTAATCGTTGGGCTGCCGTTTACATAAAGTGTATAACTGGTATCGGCTTCCGCACTGCCCGCTACTCCAATGGTAGATGTACCTATTACCGCACCCTCCGAAGGTAAAGTGATACTCGGTGTACCTGGCGGGCTGGTCTCTACCTTTATTGCAGTCGGCAAACTCTCCGGACTATGGTTACCTGCCTTGTCTTTAACTATGCAAGTCAAATCGTACGGACCATCAGACAGGGTAATACTTACCTGCCAGCTTCCTGTTATTGAAACACTACCGGTAGCAGATAGGCTGCCATTGGCATAAAGGATGAAGGTGCTTTCGGCTTCCCCTGTCCCCTGCACCTCAAAGTTTGCTGTGCCTATGACCGCATTATTTGCCGGTGTGGTAATAATCGGTATATCCGGTGGCACAGTATCTATTTTTACCTCAACCATTGTGCTTTGTGGGCTTGGGTTGCCTGCCCGGTCTTCTACCATTGACTTCAGAGTATAACTGCCGTCAGTCAGGGTAAGCATTCGCCGCCAGGTGCCAGCAGATGTGACTGTAGTCGTCCCCACCGAGACACCATTGACATAAACCGTGCACATGGCGTTAGATTCACCCGTCCCGGTTACTCCAAAGGTAAGAGTGCCTATCGCCGCCCCAGCCACAGGGAAAGTAATAGTTGGGGTAGCCGGCCCCACAGTATCTATCTCTATCAAAGCAGGTTGGCTTTGTGGGCTGGTATTACCTGCTCGGTCTCTAACTTTTACGCTCAGGCTGTATGTGCCATCTGCAAGGGTAAGTAAAGTTTGCCAGATACCATTGGCTAAAACTGCGCCAGTGGCTGTAGATGTTCCATTCATATAGAGTGTATAAGTTGTATTTGCTTCAGCCATTCCATTTATGCTCAAATCAGCCGTATTTATTGCCGCACCATCTATGGGTGAACTAATAATTGGGGTAGCCGGTGCACTGGTATCTACTTCCACCCTGATAGGCAGGCTTTCCGGACTGGTATTCCCAGCCCAGTCCTGGTAGGTAGTAGTAAAGGTGTAAGCCCCATCTGTTAGACTCACCTGGGTCTGCCAGATACCCTTAACTGATGCCGTCCCGGTGACAGTTGGGTTCCCATTTATATAGAGCCTATAGACGGCATTTGCCTCAGCAATACCTGCTACCGGGAAGTCAGAGGAATTAATTGCCGCTCCATCTGCTGGTGAGGTGATGCTGGGAGTCCCCGGTGGTGCAGTATCTACTATGACTGAAACAGGCTCGCTCTGCGGACTCCTGTTTCCAACCTCGTCTTCCACTATTGCCCATAAGGTATACGCCCCATCAGTTAGAGTAATGGTAGTTGTCCAGGTAGAGCTGACCACGCCTCTGGTTGTGAGGCTGCCACTGACATAAAGCTCATACCAACTATTAATTTCGCCCATGCCTTTTACCTCAAAGGTATTTGTTCCCATTACTGTGCCAGAAGCAGGTGAGATAATAGATGGAGTGGCTGGTGCAGTGGTGTCTATTTCTATTTGTACACCCAAACTCTCCGCACTCATATTACCAGCCCAGTCTTTTACCCGAGCAGTCAGGGTATAGCTACCGTCTGCCAGAACAACTGTGCCTGTCCATGTCCCACCAGTTGAAATAGTGCCGCTGGTAGTCTGGCTGCCGTTTGCATAGAGCACAAAATCAGCCCCCAATTTGCCGGTGCCTACCACCTCAATGCTGTCAGTGCCTATCTTTGCCCCATCGGTTGGTGAAGTAATGGTTGGTGTCCCTGGTGGACTATAGACCACAAATTCATCCCGGGCATAGCTTGTTTCCTGATTCCCAACCACATCTTTTGCCCTAACATAAACCGTATGGCTACCATCTGTTAAAACGGGTGTAGTAAAACAGTAATTAACATTCAAGGCTGGCTCAAATGGGTCAACATCTCGCCAATCGTTATAGTCTATCCGATATTCAATCTCAACCACCTTGCTTAGAACATCAACGGCATTACCTGTAAATGTTGGTGTATTATCTTGAGTTAGCTCAGGAGATAATGGCACAATAGTCGAGTCTGGTGGGTCGGTATCCAGTTGGGTGACAAAGTAATAGACCTCTTCCAATGTATTTGGCCAATTACTTAAATCTTTAGCCACAATCTCTACGTTTATGCTTTGACTATAATTAAAATCAACCTCTGGGTCATAGATAAGGATATAATGAGAGGGCTCACCCGTGATGTTAGGTGTGACTACATTCCCATTTACTTTCATAATAATACTTGCTTTATCCACACCAGTAGTTGCATCCAGAATATGCACCTCAATATTAGTATTTACCGGTATATCTACGGCATTTTTAGACGGGTTATGATTGGCGGTGAATGGTGGTGTGGAATCTACCGTAAAGCTATCCTGGGCAGTTTGTTCAAGGTTTCCTGCGGCATCTTTTGCCCTTACTTCTACCGTATGCAGGCCATCGGCTAATGGTGGCGTCTTAAAGTTATAATTGACAACTAATGCCGGAATGAACCCGCTAACATTCCGCCAGACCCCTCCATCTATCCGATATTGAATCTCTATTATATTGTTAAGTATATCACTTACTGTTCCCTTAAAGTTTGGTGTTCTGTTGCTGATGGGGTCAGGAGAAATCGGAATAAGCGTTGTTTGCGGTGGGGTGGTATCAAGTGAGGCATAACGAATATAGTATGTCGTCTGAGCTCCATCATCGACAAAGTAAACTTTGTTACTGGCCAGCCAGTAATTATCACTATTTAGCACCTTCCCATCTGCCCGAACTATCGAAATATTTTTATCCTGGTTGTGGTGTGGGTCATTTACTTCTACATAAAGCCAACTCTCAGGTGGTGGTGTAATTACCTCTAACCCTCCATTTACCGACCTAACCGTCGGGGTGCCTACATATTTAATGGAGGTATCGATATTATCCGAGCCTAAGATTTTATCAGGGATAGGAATGTCCTTATCCCTCGTTGAGGAGACTAACAAATCAGGCACGCTATCTCTACCGTTATCATCCATCACAATATTATGTACCAGAAGATAGGTTTCAACTCTATCAATTAGAGAAGTCAGGCTACCCCCCAACTCTGCACTATGGGTGAATGTGGCACTCATCTCTGTAAATGTTCCTGAGATAGTACTTATCATATCCCACATACCTATTTTACAACTATTAGGAGGAATATCTCCAAAATTTATCTTTAATTCATCAGGCTTAGATTCACCATTAACCCAGCAGCCGAGTAGTTTGAAGTCAATTAACAATCCTAAGACATTTTCAACTATCTTAGGTTGAGCAGACTCAATACTCAAATTTCTGGCAGGTCCATAACCGACATTTGATACTCTGACAGCCAATTTAAATGGCACTGGTGGCTCAACTGGGTCTGTAAATGGATTATCACCATAGACTTTCCCTGGCAGGGCATAGCTTAAGACAAGCTTTGGCTGTGGTTTGACTGTAAAATCTTCTTCCCAGGTTTCAAAATCCAGGTCCACTCCACCGGCAGAATAATAGATATGTGCTTTCGCAAAATATGTTTTACCTGTGGTATCTGTTCCTCCGGATTTAATGGTGGGAATTATTAGCCAGTGGACAACTGCACTGCCAGCCGGTTCGATAACGCCTGTGCCATCTATTGCCTCAATATTTTCCTTATTGCTTATTTTCATAAAAAAGAGGGCATCTTCATCTTCTGAATCCGGAGTAGCAATCTTAACCGGATTGCCTTCCTCATCTGTAATATGCACATCAACTTTTATATTAGTCAATGGGTCTAATGCCAGAAAATTAATCATTTTAAGTCTGGCATCGAATGCCTCTCTTTCTAAAGTAACCTTCTGAGGAATCTCAAGTTTCACCTGAACACATATCTCAGCGGCTTCCAGTCTTATTGTTGTACTATAGAGGAAAGAGACAATTAGCCCACATATAACTGTTAATCTTTGTAATATCTTAGCTTTACTCATTGGCACTTCTCTCCATTTGTAGTGACTGCATTCCTGAACCTGTCAGGAACAGGTTTATGCGGTTGTTTGTCCCGCTCCACCCGCTAAAACAGGTTACTACGAACAGTCAGGGACGAGTCCTGTTCTTACTCAGGTGGTTCTCTCACCATACCTCCAGGGCACTCGTCGTCGCCTTTAAATGCACCATATCCTCCTCCTCCTCCTCCTCTTCCTCCGCTTCCTCTTCCTCCTCTTCCTCTTATCCAGCTAGAAATCCTACGAATTATAGAAGATACTATCTCACTGCATATCCAGGTAGAATCAGTAATAGTTATCGAAGAGCAGCAACACTCACCATTACCTTGTCTGACACAGAAACTGGCATGTCCTGCACCAAAGAATTGAGAGGTATTACCCGAAATATTTACATAGGTGCATTGTCCAGGAGGAATAGATTGATCCACAAATTGACTAACCTCATCACTAACATCAAATATTGGGAACATTCCAATCTTATTTATTATATGTCTTCCTGCCTCTTGCCCTGCTTTTAGGAAAGTTTCTTTTAAAGTCTCCTGCAAGTTATCCAGTTCTCCTAAATCCGCACATTCTCCAGAAGCTGTCATCGCTCTGTTCGCTACATCCTTTATCCTGAGTGTAATGGTAATTGCGTCACTAAATAGTCCAGCTACATTGGCCTGGTTAATCACAACTTCCTGAAGTGCCTCTCCTCCAAATTCATATTTCTCAGCAAATTCTTCCGGAGTCATAGAATTCCAATCATTACTAACATTCATCAAACTCTGCACAGCACTCGTTATCCAGCTCAAAAACGGAACTATTCCGGCAATTGTTATCCGCAGTCGTCCACAATCACAAAAATTGACCGTCTCATTACCTTTATTACAAACAGTAAGTTTCATATTCGGGGTATAATCAGACTTATCAGGACAGTTTATGTATCTTATCCTGTGAAATATATAATTACTAAGCCCTAAATCAGCATGGCTTGTTCTTAGCGTTACAGGTGTGTTGGCTATATTAACTCGACCCCTCCATTTTTCGGTTCCATCTTCATTGTAGCATATATAATCATCTGCATCATAAACTATGTGGGTCTCATAAGGGTGGCAAAAAGGAGTAACTGGTGAAGCATGAGTTAAAACGGTAACTTTAATAGGTACCTTAACCGTACTCTTAGCTTTTAGTTCCGGAATAATGGGAGTTAACGCTTCTATTATTATTGGAGGTTTAGACAGAGGTTTAATCTCGAAATTGAAGACAGAAATTAATCCCATGTTGTGTATGGTCAGCTCTGCATCTGCACTCTTACCCGGCTGGATGGTAAACGACAATGTCGGTGGGGTGATAGTTACTTGTGGTGCCGGCACCTTTGTTTCAAAGGTTGCCTTAATCTTAACCTCATATTCATCCTCGATGGTAGTAGGGGTAACTGTCCACTCCACCCCCATTATAGTAGCCGTCATAGTCGCCTCAACTGTATTATCCATACCAGACTCTACCACAATATTTCCACCTGTATTATTAAATCCTGAGGCAGAAAGCCAGTAGGTATATCTTCCGGCTGGGATATCCTTTAAAAATGCCTTACCTTCAGAATCAGTTTTACCTGAGAATGTCACGATTTTCAACTCCTGACTGGCAGCAGAAATTGATGCTGTTCCTACTGGCTTGCTAAAAATATCTCTTATAATAAATAATACATTCCCTACCTTAGATGTGGTAATAAGAATATTTATATATAGGGATAAGGTCTGGTAATTACTTGAGGTTATATCAATTCTGTCCTGATATTGACCGGTGGCAAGGTCTTTTGGAGGATGAATCTTAATATTAAAGCTCCTGCTTTTCTGTGGGTCAATATTCCCCACAGCCTTATCAGTAATAACCGATATCCAGGCCAGAGTTGGACTACCAATAGTAACCTCTTTCAGGGTATTGTAACCTGCATTAATCACAGATATTGACTCAATAATTTCCTCTCCAGACATCATGCCTTTCTTTATCTCATATGGGTTTAGGTGACCTATAGGTATGGCTTCCTTAAGTTGGACGGTCAATGAACCATATCTACTAATTCCTTCAGCAGTAGTAGCCATAAGCTCAAACAGGGCTAAAGAAGGAGTGTCTATGGCCGCAGTAATTTCAATCTTAAACTTTGTTTCTTCACCAGGCTGTAATAAATTTATTACTGAAGGTGAAACTTTACCTGTTACCCCATCTGCTGGATTTTTATCAATAATATTTAGCCTTACCTCTGCAAGTGGTGTCTCACCAATATTATGGACTGCTATGTGAAAAGAGTCTGTGTTATTCTTTGACATGGTGAATTCAATTTTATTGGGTTTTATAGCCAGCCCTAAGATAGTAAAGGTGGTATCGCATTCCTCAACAATTACATCCGGATGTACTGCCCAGACCGTATATTTCCCGGCTTCTCCGGGTATAGGAATAAATTTATATGTATAGCTTCCATTTTCATCTGCAGACACATTGTTGTATCTGGCTATTCCTTTGGTTTTAATGCCAATCTTAACTAATGCATAGGCTACTGGTGTTCCATCTTCTGAATCTGTAGCTAAGCCAGATATGGTTACTACCTCTTCTTGATTATACATATCCTTATCAGTATCTGCTGTAACCAGATAAGCTGGTTCGGAAACAGGAAACATTATACTTGCCTTTAGCCCAGGCCCATTTATAGCCGGCCGCTGGTCGTAATGACTCTTCTGAATTACTGCTTCTACCATAACATTATCTGGTGTCTCGCCAGGTAGATTAACCGTTATCTCAGCAAACATAAAGCTTGAATTAGGTGTTACCCGAGCATAAGAATAGTGCTCGAACTTGACTACCTGATCATCATACTGATAGATTTTACCCTCAGCGAGTATTTTACCCTCAAAGGTCTTAACATAGACCATCAGGTCATCTACTGGCTTATCATTCCGGGAGGTATAAACATTCAAAGTTGCCAGGCCGTGATTGGTAAACTTCACCTTCACCTTACCTGTCCCTCCCCGAATGAATGATTCACAATATATCTCCAGTGGTGGCCCATAAAGGCAGGTGGGTACAAATTTTATTTCCGCAGATGGGTTGCTTTCATTACCCGCTTTATCTACTGCCGTTACCCAATACTTGTATTCTTGCCCAACGGTTAGGTTAAAATCATAATAAAAGGTATCAGATATGCGGGTGGAATTAATCTTTTCGCTATTACGATAGACATTATACCCGGCTATATCTGTTTCAGGGTTTGCCTGCCAAATCAAATGCATCGTTGCCGTTTTTCCATATTCATCTGGATAAAAGAGGATATTTACTCCCGTAGGAGCAGAGGGTAAAATTGTATCTATGGTAAATGTAGTTATGGCGTAAGTGGTCTGGGTATTACCTTCCGTATCAATCGCTCTGACTTCTACCTTATGCCTCCCGGCTAATAGTGGTGGTGTAATGGTAAAAGAATAATCTACCCTCAATGCCCTGGTAAATGGTTCTACATCTTGCCAACTGCCTTCATCAACACGATACTCAATCCTATCTACATAACTCAAACTATCCCAGGCTGAGCCGTTAAATTTAGGTGTAGTATTAGAGGTTGGGTCAGGAGTAAGCGGGGTAATAAATGATTGTGGTGGTGAGGTATCAATACCTATGGTAAAGCTATATGTCTCTTGAATATTCCGTGGTTGAGGATTCATGTCCTGGGCATAAACTTCTACTTGCACGACATCACCAAAGTTAAAATCCACTCCCGGAGTATAGTTAAGGAGATAATTTGATGGATTTCCAGTAATAGTTGGTGTAACTATATTATGGTTTATCTTCATGATAATCGAAGATTGCTGGATGCCTGTCCCATCATCTTTTATATTCAATCTAATATTGGTCTTTCGGGGGACATCTGTGGCACCCCTGGCGGGTATATGACAACAGGTATAAGGAGCGGCAGTATCCACATAAAAATCCACCTGTCCCTGCCCAATATTACCTACCTCATCTATTGCTTTAACCACTATTACATTATTTCCTTCATTAAAGATAAGATTGGGAAAGATAAAATTACCATTGTTATCTGCCCGGGAGGTTATTGGTTGATTAGTTTGCGGATTTGTAGTAATTACCAGTATCTGTGGTTCAGTGTTACCACGCACCGTAACAGTAGTCGTATCGATGATAGAATTTAAGGTCGGAGTAGTAATATTGACTGTCGGCAAACTGCTATCAATTGTTATTTGCACCGCCTGGCTATGGTCACTTACATTTCCAGCCTTATCTTTAAGTGTAGCCGTAAGAGAATATGTTCCATCTAATATGTTAATGGGCACCTCCCAGATTCCATTTACACAATTACCTATCCCTTTATTTACACCAGAGAGATAAACCCACACCTGAGTATTGGATTCCCCTGTTCCCCGAACAACTAATATACCTCCTTTCATTACCCCCGGTGTAGGGGAAATAATTATAGGTGGGACAGGACTAATCGTATCTATCTCAAATTTATCCTGGCTATATGTTGTCTCAGTATTACCTATTTCATCCCGTGCCCTTATTTCTATCGTGTAAGTGCCATCAGTTAAAGCAGGTGTTGTCAAGGAATAATTAACTATCCTGGCCGGGGTAAACGGCTCAACATTTGTCCAACTTCCTCCATTTAGTCGATATTCAATAGCGACTACATTAGAAATGGTATCAATTGCCTGACCCGTGAATGAAGGGGTATTATCTTTAGTTGGATCTGGAGATAGTGGGATAATCGTCGTCTCAGGTGGTGTCTTATCTAAAATAATGGTAAAGGTATAGGTTTCATAAATAGTATAGGGTTGGGGATTCATATCACTGGCATATATCTCTACTTCTACTATCTCTCCAACGCCGAAATCTACAGGTGGGTCGTAGATAAGAGTATAATTGTATTTATTCCCACTAATACTCATACCTGATGTTACCGTGCCACCTTTTACCTTCATAATAATAGAAGAGAGATTCACACCAGCACCATCGTCTTTTATGTTCAGCTTGATATTTGTATTTCGGGCTACATCACTTGCATTTTTAGCTGGCAAATGACCACTGGTATATAAGGGGGTGGTATCGACGACAAAATTTATGCCTTTTTGACCTATGTTGCCTAATAAATCAATCGTTTTAACCACAATATTATTTAACCCTTCTTTAAAAACCAGGCTGGCAAAGGTAACACTGCCTTGACTATCACTTTGCCTGCTTATCTCTTGCCCTGTTTGTGGGTCAACAATCCTTACGGTTACCTCTGGTTCTGTCTCCACCCGGACATCTACAATATTGGTATTGATGATAGAATCCGCAACAGGATAAATGATATTAATTGGGGGTGGGGTAGCATCGTAAGTAAAAGTAATTCCCGCTTTGGGTATTTCGAGATTACCTGCCCCATCAGTTGCCCTTGAGCGTAAAGTATAAGAACCATCTGCCGGTGTCCAATTATACCTCCACGACTCCGTTCCCAGCGATAATAACCATATCTCCGTGATTTGCCAGCCACTACCATGCCAATACTTATCATCACTATTTCGTTTTATATTTATCTCTACTTTGCTTATTTTGCCCAATGATGGAGTATCTGAGGCGGTACCTGAAATTTGAGTAAGATTATTTAACACCATTCCATCAATTGGAGAAAGAATAGTAGATGATGGTTTTGTCCGGTCTATATTAACCATAATCGAATCCGTCCCAGAACTACCACCTATATCTTTCATCGTGGCTAAAACAGTATAAGTCCCTTCTTGAATCAAATCACTGTTCCAGAAAATAGCAAAGTTATCCGAGATATTTGTTGAAGACCCCATCAATATCCAATTATTGTTAATAAGAATCTCCCAGACGGTAATAATAGCATCATTACCATTAATTTGTTGTGCTTTAAAAATCTGTTCCCCGGAAATATCTGCCCCATCAGTCGGCTGAATAATTTCAGGAATAGGGTTAGTATTATCTACCTTGATGATAACCGTTGAATTACCCACCAATCCGGCATAGTCTTTCATCACTACCCTGAGCGTGTAGCTGCCATCTAAGACAGACAGGCTGTTCCAGACAACTGGGAAGTCAGAAGTCCTATCTGATGAAGTCCCAATTAACTGCCATTTATTCATCGTGAAGATTTCGTAAGTAACTAAAATTCCATCTGAGCCGTTTATCTGTTTGGCCTTAATGAGGACATCATCCTTGACAACTGAGCCGTTTTCTGGCTGAGTTATTTGAGGAATAGGGGCAGTATTGTCTATGATGACGGTAATCGTATCGGTTCCTTCATTACCCATCGTATCAAATAATCTGGCTCTTACCGTGTAAGTTCCATCTGAGGGCACAAGAGTGCTATTCCAGAAAATAGAGAAATTATTTGCTGGATTAGTTGATGTCCCCATTACCCACCAATTACCTGCTACAAAAATTTCCCAGATAGTCCTTAGGCCATCATTACCATTTATCTGTTGAGCAGAAAACTTAACATTACTTCCAGAGATAATCCCTTCATCTGTCGGCGTAATTATCTCTGGAATCGGGATAACAATATCTCGAATGAAGAAGCCATTACGCAAAGTCATTGGTAGTTGTTCTGGATTACAAACCACTACATCCCAATACCCAACTGGTTTATCCGTCAGGTCAAATGTAGTGGTCAGGGTCTGATTGGTGAGAATGATTGTGTTTGTGCCGATAATATCTTCATATCCCGTCCGACTCAATTTAACCATAGCACCGCTCAGGAAACCTGCCCCCCTGGCCGTAATAGTCACAGAGACAGTAGCCGAGTTAATACCCGTATCAGGAACAATTTCTGAGAGGGACGAACTAAGTGTTACTACTGGTTCAGGGTCGGTGTATTTACGGACAAATATCCAGTCATAATAACTCTTAACTGGATAATATTTCCAGGTAACCCAGGTCCAGGATTCGTCTGACCAGGCAGAGGAAATCCTGGCATAATTAGCCAGCAATTCCTGGCTATCTGTGTAAATCTTTCCTTCAATTGTCTCAGCCGCCTTTTTGATAAGTTCGGCTTTATAAAAGGTATTTGCGGTCAAATTTGCCAGATAATTAGAATAACCCCAACTTCCATCTTCAACTATTTCAATTCGCCACTGTAAATTATTCCCCTCCTGCCAGCCAAATCGGTTAGCACTGAGATTATTTACCTCAACTAAATAATGTGTGTGCCAGTTACTTGCACCCGCTTCCTTAAACCTGATTTTGATAGCAAAGGTTTCCGCAGGTAACCAGGTCTTTTTCATATTTAATATTTTCCAGCCATTATCTGAATAAACCTCTAACAGGTTATCTGCCGTGATATTATAGATTAATGGTGAGTTGCTATGATAACTCTGTCCGTAAGAAAACTTATTTGTATCTGCGAAGAAGAAATCATCAAATAAATCAAAGGTATTTTCTCCATTATTCATCTTAGCCACACCGCTCAGGCCGTAATGCATTGTGATTATCTGTGTTGAAGAAGCCGGAATTTCCGGGACATTTATCCAGATAGTGGAAGTCCCATTTGTATTCCATGTCTCTATCCAGTAAGAAAGTAGGGCACTATTTCGGAACCTTAAATCAGAACCGTCCGGGTTTGCCCGGGAATAGTCAAAGAGCGCTGGAGTAAGGGTAAGCATAACCTGATAGTCAGTCAAGGTAGCTGGGTTGGAGTTATTATTAATGAAGACTATGGTCTGATATTGCCAGGCAGAGGTAGTAGCCGTCGCTTCATTGGAATACTCCGAATAGCCGAGATTATTATATGCCCGCACCCGATATGTGTAAAGTGTGCCTGTGGCAACATCTTTCGTATCCTCATAACTACGGACATTAGCGGTAACCGTGCCAATTTCTATATATTCACCCTGACCAGCCTTCCTTTCAAGACTAAACCCAACCTCTATATTGGAATTATCCTGCCAGAAAAGTTTTATTTTATCTTCCCAGATTACACCGGCGACTAAATTAGATGGGCCAGGTAAGAATGTCCTGGTAGAAACCTCATTTGATAACCCTGACCAATTACTAACCATATCTGCAATCTTAAGTCGAAAATAGTAGGTCAAATTTTGCTCAAGTCCACTGACTACATAAACCTCTTCTGTGCCACCTTTAGTATATATTTTACCTGTAGAATTTGCCAATCCCCAATTTGCCTCATTAATAGTGAAGGTAGCATATCTTATCTCATAGTGAGTAACCTCTTGAGGAACGGTCCAGATAAGGTTAACAAAAATATCACTCACTGTCCCTACCCTTAAATCAGTTACTGCCTGCGGAGGAATATCATCACTATACGGACTACCTTGCCAGGGGATATAATCAACTCTGGCACTGACAGCATCCCCTGTTCCAGTCCCAACACCACTCGGACCACTCTTATCTCCCCACCAATTATTCTCTGCATTAATTATATTAGAGCTACTATTATACACACCATACAATCTATTTGCCACAATATCACAGAAATTTATCCTCGGATTGGCAGTATTCTCACAATAAATCCCGGTAGTAGCATTATTAGTAATTATGCAGTTAGTAATTTGAGGGGATGATGAACCTTGTAATCGAATACCATATTTACTGCTCTGGCGAATGATAGAATAGGTGATGGGGGGAGATGACCTGTAGCAGACGATATTAGCCTCTTCAGCAGTATAACCACCGTATTCCACCACCACATTATTTAAACTACTGCCACTACTGTATTGAGCAAAGTATATACCTCTCCAGAAGCCAGAGGTAGGTGTTCCTTGATTGGCAGTGAAGATGATACTCCCTGTCCCTGGTTGACCATCAGCTCTCAGCCGACCAGCATAATAATCGGAGCTGGTGTCACCAATAACCAACCGAACATTCTGATTAAATTTTACCGTTACACCTGGTTCAATGGTTAAAGCAGGATTACTATAATTACTACCCTTAACAGTTACATCCCTGGTTAGAACATAAGGGACACCCTGGTTTGTCCAGGTGCCAGAGGTATTGATGATCTGACCAAGCACCTCAACCGCATTTATAGCGTTATTGGCAAAGGTGTTATTGGTGAGTTTCCCTACAGCATTAGCCCCCAGACACACCGGATAATAATTGTTGTTAGAAAATATGCAGTTAGTAATCGTAGGTGAAGGAGTAGCATCATCACAATAAATTCCGGTATGGGCATTATTAGTAATTATGCAGTTAGTAATTTGAGGGGATGATGAACCTTGTAATCGAATGCCATATTTACTGCTGTGGCGAATGATAGAATAGGTGATGGGGGGAGATGACCTGTAGCAGACGATATTAGCCTCTTCATAACCACCGTATTCCACCACCACATTATTTAAACTACTGCCACTACTGTATTGAGCAAAGTATATACCTCTCCAGAAGCCAGAGGTAGGTGTCCCGTGATTGGCAGTGAAGATGATACTCCCTGTCCCTGGTTGACCATCAGCTCTCAGCCGACCACCATAATAATCGGAGCCGCTGTCACCAATAACCAACCGAACATTCTGATTAAATTTTACCGTCACACCTGGTTCAATGGTTAAAACAGGATTACTATAATTACTACCCTGAACAGTTACATCCCCGGTTAGAACATAAGGTACACCCTGGTTTGTCCAGGTGCCAGAGGTATTGATGGTCTGACCAAGCACCTCAACCGCATTTATAGCGTTATTGGCAAAGGTGTTATTGGTGAGTTTCCCTGCCGCATTAGCCCCCAGACACACCGCATAAGAATTGTTGTTAGAAAATATGCAGTTAGTAATCGTAGGTGAAGGATTAGTATCATCACAATAAATTCCGGTATGGGCATTATTAGTAATTATGCAGTTAGTAATTTGAGGGGATGATGAACCTTGTAATCGAATACCATATTTACTGCTATGGCGAATGATAGAATAGGTGATGGAGGGAGATGACCTGTAGCAGATGATATTAGCCTCTTCAACATAACCACCGTATTCCACCACCACATTATTTAAACTACTGCCACTACTGTATTGAGCAAAGTATATACCTCTCCAGAAGCCAGCAGGAGGTGTCCCTTGATTGGCAGTGAAAACGATACTCCCTGTCCCTGGTTGACCATTAGCTCTCAGCCGACCAGCATAATAATCGGAGCCGCTGTTACCAATAAACAACCAAACATTCTGATTAAATTTTACCGTCACACCTGGTTCAATGGTTAAAACAGGATTACTATAATTACTACCCTGAACAGTTACATCCCCGGTTAGGACATAAGGAACATTCTGGTTTGTCCAGGTGCCAGAGGTGTTGATAGTCTCACCAAGCACCTCAACCGCATTTATAGCGTTACTGTCAAAGGTGTTATTGCTGAGTTTCTCTACAGCATTAGCCCCCACACACACCGGATAAGAATTGTTGTTAGAAAATATGCAGTTAGTAATTTGAGGGGATGATGAACCTTGTAATCGAATGCCATATTTACTGCTGTGGCGAATGATAGAATTGGTGATGGGGGGAGATGAGTTGTGGCAGAGGATATTAGCCTCTTCAGTATGACCACCGTATTCCACCACCACATTATTTAAACTACTACCACTACTGTATTGAGCAAAGTATATACCTCTCCAGAAGCCAGAAGTAGGTGTCCCGTGATTGGCAGTGAAGATGATACTCCCTGTTCCTGGTTGACCATCAGCTCTCAGCCGACCAGCATAATAACTGGAGTCGTTGTGACCAATATACAACCAAACATTCTGATTAAATTTTACCGTCACCCCTGGTTCAATGATTAAAACAGGATTACTATAATTACTACCCTGAACAGTTACATCCCCGGTTAGGACATAAGGGACACCCTGGTTTGTCCAGGTGCCAGAGGTGTTGATAGTTTGACCACGCACCTCAACCGCATTTATAGCGTTACTGTCAAAGGTGTTATTGGTGAGTTTCCCTGCCGCATTAGCCCCCAGACACACCGGATAGGAATTGTTGTTAGAAAATATGCAGTTAGTAATCGTAGGTGAAGGATTAGTATCATCACAATAAATTCCGGTATGGGCATTATTAGTAATTATGCAGTTAGTAATTTGAGGGGATGATGAACCTTGTAATCGAATGCCATATTTACTGCTCTGGCGAATGATAGAATTGATGATAGAAGGAGATGAGTTGTAGCAGATGATATTAGCCTCTTCAGTATGACCACCGTATTCCACCACCACATTATTTAAACTACTACCACTACTGTATTGAGCAAAGTATATACCTCTCCAGAAGCCAGAGGTAGGTGTTCCTTGATTGGCCGTGAAGATGATACTCCCTGTCCCTGGTTGACCATCAGCCCTCAACCGACCAGCATAATAATTGGAGCTATTGTGACCAATAACCAACCGAACATTCTGATTAAATTTTACCGTCACACCTGGTTCAATGGTTAAAACAGGGTTGTCGTTACCCTGAACATAAACATCTCCCTCAACGATATACGGGCTTCCACTGGTGGTCCAGGTAGCACTCTCGGTAATATATTGACTCTTCACCGTAGTAGTAGTAAAGGCTTTTTGGGGAGAAAAAGATATGAGACACAAGGATAAATATAGACTGGAACAAAATATAAAAACTTTTCGCATTGTCCATTCCTCTCCTTTGTCTGGTAATAACTGGGGAGATACATTTTACAGAAAATTGAAATTGGAAATTAGAAATTGGGGAGAGAAGTGAAAGCCCCATTCCCAATTTCAGCGTTAACCCAACTCCATACTAAAACAACCATTTTGGTCTAATTTTTGCCATTTTTAAAAATGAAATATCAATAATATCAATGAGTTAGAAAATTAGTAAGCGTTCAGGTGGTAATTTACCGCAGAGACGCAGAGGAACAGAGAAGATATGGAAATAAATCAGATAACAGAAAAGATTATTGGTGTAGCCATTGAAATACATAAGACCTGCTTGCCGAATGTTCAGCCGGCAAGCCAGATTTGTTAATCCATCCCTGATTTTCATCAGGGCAAGTTTAATGTTGTTGGACTCAAGAGATTGCACTGATGAAAATCAGGGATGTTAAGCCTATCGTCCATAAATTTTAATTTTCTTCTCTGCGTCTCTGTGTCTCTGCGGTGAACGGTTACAAAAAATTGAAATTAATAGAAATTTATGGAAATTTGTTGTTTTTCACAATCAATTTCTACCTATTTCTATAAATTTCAATCTATTTCTATTATCTTATCTCCATATCACTCTTATCTCCTTATCCCCTTTCTTACACTTT
>JBFLXS010000024.1 GCA_040755795.1 bacterium
CTTTTTCTGAAGGGAAAGAAGGGATTTGTTTCAGGTCAAGGTAACCTGGATCAAAGCGTAATGATTCTGTATGGTCAAAACGGGACAAACCCAGACAGCAAGAGTCAATCAGATGTTCTAATGTTTGGTAACCGTTCACCGCAGAGACACAGAGACGCAGAGAAGAAAATTAAAAACTATTTACCAGACGCAGGATTCCATTACGGATTTTCATCAGTGTAAACTTTTGAGGACAAACATATCATGATTGATTAACAAATTTGGTTTTGATGTCCTATGTATTTCATAATTACCCCAATAATCTTTTCTGTTATCTGATTTATTCCCATATCTTCTCTGTTCCTCTGCGTCTCTGCGGTAAATTACAACCTGAACGGTTACAATGTTTGAGGTGCAGAATAAAGGCTGTTAATGGGTTTAGAAAGCGTGAAGTTGTTTTTAATGATACCTGTGTATCAATAGATTGTTTAAAGGTCTCTATGTATGGAAGTTACCAAATTGGGTGAGTGTATCATTATCGAATTCAACCGGGAGATTAACATGTCTGAGTTTGCGAGCCAATTTTCGTTTTCTTTTCTCCAGAGCGATAATTTCTGGTCGTCGTTGTTGACGAGGACGGGTATCTATTTGAGGGGTTAAAGAAGTAATCATAATTGGTCTCCTTTTTATGTTAACTTTAGTAATATGAATTACTTACATAAAGTATAGCATAAGAGGAGACCAATGTCAATCATTTCTGTTAAAAAATCTACAGATTTTTTAACAGATTAACTACTGATATATCAAGGGATTAACGCTATTCTGGTTAGCCTACTTGCCGATTTCAGGATTAACAAAAAGTTCTCATAGAGCTTTTGACTAATAACCACTATAACTGCTATAATTTCGCTAAAATATCCAGGCAAAATTTAGATAAGGTATCATCCCGTGCCCCCATAATGATTACTGCCTCGCCAGACGAAACCTTTTCAATAACCTGAGGAATTATCTTTCTTCGCTCCGGGCAATAGATTGCCTGTAATCCCTCTTTTTGCAAAGCGGTAATAATGTCATTTGAAGAAATATCCTTTGTCGCTGTGCCGCCGACATAGTAAATCTCTGGCATATATAAAATATCCTCTGGTCTTAATTCTTCTTTAAATATCTGGATAAATCCTTGTTTTAATAATCGAGTTGGACCAAAACCATGGGGTTGGAAGATAACGATAACTTTTGGGAATTGTCCTTTAAGGGTAATAAGTGTGGCTTTAATCTTGTCCGGATTATGGGCATAATCATCTATGACCGTAATTCCTTTTTTTTTGCCAACTATCTCAAGTCGCCTTTTTATCCCTTTAAACTTACCCAACGCTTCACTTATTTCTTTGTCGCTAAAACCTAAAGTCTTAACCACGGCAATAGCCGCTAAAGCATTATAAACATTATGAATTCCCGGTAAGGGAAGGATATATTGGGTATTTTCAAGGGAGAAATGAGATTTTTGTGGGTATAATTTTAATTTTGTTGGATGAATGGTTGCCTTTTTTTCAATGCCAAAACTCGTTTTTGATTTTAAATCTGGATGACAATCTGCATTTAAGATAAGTGTTTCTTTGACATTTGTGGCAAATTTGGAGAAAATAACTTCAAGTTCATCTAAGGGTTTATGGTCCAGGTGAATATTTGTCACCACGCCAATAGTTGGTTTATATAACTCACAAGAACCGTCGCTTTCATCTGCCTCGATGATCATTAATTCTGAATTACCTTTCAAACAATTATTGTTAAAATCTTTCATTATCCCGCCGTTGATAATCGTTGGTGCTAAACCAAGTTGATGCAGGATAACGCCAATCATTGCTGTGGTAGTTGTTTTCCCGCTTGTGCCGGTAACTCCAATTCCTACCTTACTGGCATTGAAAATCTCAGCTAATAGTTCTGCTCGTCTCACAACAGGTATATTTTTCTCTCTGGCTTTTTTAATATCAGGATTGTCATCTTCAATAGCAGTAGAGACAATGACTTTATTAACATCTTCTTCAATTCCAGAGCCATCTTGTTTAAACATGGAGATTCCTGCAGTTTTAAATTTATCAAAAAGTTCAGTATTAATGCCCAAATCATAATATCTATCCGAGCCTGAGACATTAGCATCAGAAAGTATTTGGGCTAAGGCACTCATTCCACTTCCAGCAATACCGACAAAATGATACCTCATAATTTATTTTTTACTCCTTAAGTTTGGTAAATGGTAACTGGTGAATGGTAATTAGTTACCAATTAACCGATTACTTACTTTTAATTTCGTGAAGTCCTATAGATATATCTCAGGGAGGGGAAAAATAGGATTTTACAGAAGTCTTTCTTAAGTGTAAGAAAGGAGATGGAGAAAGGAGAGAATTGGAGAAGAATTAACTCCTCTTTTTTAAATCTCCATTTCTCTATCTTCTCCAGTTCTCCTTCCTTACACACATTTTTACTTTGTATTGATTAATGGGTGGCGTATTCAGCTAAAAATTCATCCCAGGTTGTATTATTTGCAAAGTTAGTCGAAAGATAACTTGCAGAAGGACCACTGGTTGGAAAATATATAACCAGCCCATGGGCCCCTGGATGACCTGAGTGATGTGCTTCGGCAATGACCGCATTATTAATCGCACTTCCTACCGCTATTGCGGCACTTTGAACCGTAGGGTCTGTAACTTGATAGTAAATCTCTTCGGCAAAATCATAGAGGTCAACGCCAGTTCCAAAATCTTCTGCGGCTGAGCGAGCGGCTTTAATGTTAGTCCATTCTCCGCAGGCAACCATTGCATCCGCCAGGTTACTTACCGCAGTGGCTAAATTATCCAGAGCGGCTGTAGTATTGACCGCAGATAATGTTACATAAGGATCCGCCGGATAAGAATTAATATACTCTCTTACCGTAATTGAACCTAACATAGCGGCATCCATACCTGGATTAGCAGTCAGTTGTGCCAGAATTGGGTCATATGGCCAACCATCCCATGGCTCGGTTTCTTCTGAACCAACCATTACCTCTGATGAGACTTTAGGTTCATAAGCAACCTCAATCATCGCCATCAGACACGCATCATAACCTAAGAAATTCATCATTTTGCCAGAGAGTGCTGTTTCTACCTCATCCATCGTTAAATAACCACCATTTGTATCATCCCAGCATACACCTCTGACTGCTTGTTCTCCCAATTTTGGCAATATGCCACTGCCGTGATTCCAGAGCACAAGGGCATATTTATTTGCAGGATAATTGGTTATTCCCCATTCCACAAAGTCTTTTAATACCTGCATATCGCCCATATTTGCCTCACCTATATCCATTAAAGCATTTGCTGGTGTCGGCGTCATACCCGGCGTAATTAAAAATCTCTTTGTAGTTTTCCAATCTTCATAACTTGTATCATACCCGGAAATACGGTCAAACTGAACAACTATATTTACATCATCACTTGAGCCAACTGTTGCCATTTCAAGAAAATCATCAATCCCTGCATCCTCTAAATTATTATCCGCCGCAATATAAACCAGATATGTCCATTCCTTCATAGCAACAGGGCCGAAGCTAACCGGGACAAAATCCTGACTTAAAATATCACCAGTAACAGAATGAATTAATCTTGCTCCCAGACTGTATGTTCCTTCTGGCTCAGAGCCTGCAAATACATAGGAAAATACATCCCCGGTGAAATCAAACCCAGCGGGTAATGAAAACCCCGGAATGTTATGAATTGAGATTAATCCCATTGGTGAAGGACAACTAACCCAATTTTTTATATCTACCACTTTATCTTCTAAAGTTGAGTTCCAGAGATGGGCAGTTTCTATCAAGGTATCCCCTGGGGTATAACCCGATTGATTTGTGGAGATATCAATTCCATAATCTTGTGCCTCTAAATTTGCTATCCCAATAAACCCACTTAAAATCACTACTCCTAAAAAGATACTTATTCTTTTTAACATTTTTTTATCCTCCTTTTAATTGGTAATTGGTAATTGGTGAATGGTAATTAGTTGCCATTTACCAGTTACTTGCTTTTAATTTCGTGAAGTCCTATTGAAAATACTTTTTTTATCACCTCTTTTGCTTACTGCTAAAAAGACTTCTGCAAAATGCCCGGAAACTGTCATTGTGAGGATCAAGACGACGAAGCAATTCCTTTATTTGCAAGGGATTGAGATTGCTTCACTCTCGTTCGCAATGACGAATCACCCTATTTTGCACAACCCTTTACTCCTAAAATCAGAAAAGGGAAATAAAGGGGATGAAGAAACAAATAATCGTAACCGTTCAGGGTGTAACGAAGGGGAAATGGAGAAATTAGGGAAAAGGGGAAAAAGTATTCTTATTTTAGTAAGAAAATCATATTATTTAGAATGTCATTGACAACTGATGAAACCTTCTGCTACCTAATTTCCCTACCCCTCTCCTTTCTCTCCATTTCCCCTTTTCTCCTTATGGACACCTGAACGCTTACAAATAATCTAATGTCTAAAATGTCTCACCCCAGTAAATACCATTGCCATACCATATTCATCTATTGCCTTGATTATTTCTTCGTCTCTAATGGAGCCGCCGGGTTGAATTACGGCTCTAACACCCGCTCTATCAGCCAGGTCAATTCCATCTCTAAAAGGAAAAAAGGCATCTGAAGCCATAATACTTCCAAAGGCGTCACTTCCTGCTTTATTAATAGCAATTTTCACCGAATCTACTCTTGACATTTGACCTGCACCTATACTCAGAGTTCTATCTCCTTTGCATAAAACGATAGCATTAGATTTGATATGCTTTACTACCTTCCAACCAAAAAGCATTGCCTTTATTTCTTGTGGTGTAGGTTGTCGTCTACTGACTACTTTAAAGTCTTGAGCTGTGATTTTGTGGACATCAGACTCCTGGATAAGTAATCCACCAACAACGCTTCTTAAGTGAAGTGGATACGAGGGATTTCTTTGCCAGGGAGTTACTTCCAAAAGCCTCAAGTCCTTTTTTGTTTTAAGGACTTCAAGTGCCTCTTTCGTAAATCCAGGGGCAATAATTGCCTCAATAAATGTTTTAACCAATTCTTCTGCGGTATCTTTTTCTACATCCTGATTAAAACTAATTATTCCCCCAAAAGCAGATGTTGAATCTGTTTCATAAGCAAGTTGATATGCCGTGAGTTGATTATCTGTTACCGCTACTCCACAAGGATTATTATGTTTGACGATAACACAGGCAAAATCTTCTTCAAATTCCTTGACCAATTCTAATGCCGAATCAAGGTCTAAAAGATTATTGTAAGAGAGTTCTTTGCCGTGCAGTTGTTTTGCATTACTGACTCCCGGGATAGTGTTTTGTGGATTTCTATAGAATGCGGCTTGCTGATGAGGATTTTCACCATATCTTAAGGATTGTGCCTTTTGATAAGTTAAATTTAAGGTTTGCGGGAATAAATCTTTTTCTAAATATTGATGAATAATGGCATCATATTGAGCGGTGTGAGCAAATGCCTCACAGGCTAATTTATAACTTAATTCTAATGATAAACAACCATCATTTTTCTTGAGTTCCATAAGGACAGCTTCATATCTTTCAGGAGAGGTGATTACGCCGACATAATTATAATTTTTAGCCGCGGCACGAATCATCGTTGGACCGCCAATATCAATATTTTCAATGGCTTCTTCTAATGTCCCATCGGGTTTAGCAATGGTTTTGGCAAAGGGATAAAGATTAATAATAACTAAGTCGATTGGTGTAATATTATGTTCTTCAAGTTGTTTAAGATGTTCTGATGTGCGTTGAGCTAAAATTCCTGCATGGATATTAGGATGTAATGTTTTTATCCTTCCATCTAACATCTCCGGGAAATTAGTTATTGCTGAAACAGGAATAACAGGTATTCCTGCCTCTTGCAGGGTTTTAGAAGTGCCACCTGTAGAAATAATCTCAACATTTATCTGGACCAGGTAATTTGCCAGATTAAGTAATCCTTGTTTATCTGCAACACTAATTAATGCTCGTTTAACCTTAATCATTTCATTTTTACCTTAAGATAAAACTGGCGTCCCCAGGGGGATTCGAACCCCCGCTGCCACCTTGAAAGGGTGGTGACCTGGGCCTCTAGTCGATGGGGACATTGATTTAATGTAACTATTTAGTCATCTGATTAATAATAACATATAAATTAAAAATTTGCAAGTAAAATGTTTATTTCATAATAAAAAAAATTGACAAATCCCAATTTTTATGTTAATATTTGTGGTTATGATAGTTGAAACGATTAAATGGGAAGATGATAAATTAAAGATTATAGACCAGACGAAATTGCCAGAGCAACTGGTTTATTTAGAATGTACCACTGTGGATGAAGTCGCCGAGGCAATAAAAAAATTACGGGTCCGAGGAGCACCAGTTATTGGTGTTGCCGCGGCTTATGGCGTTGTCCTGGGTGTAGATAGAATAGAACAGACGATTAAACTTCTGGAGAGCACTCGACCAACGGCAGTTAATTTATTCTGGGCATTACAAAGGATGGCGAAATGTGCGAAAAATCATAAAGGCTCAGAATTAAAAGAGGCGTTATTAAAAGAGGCTAAATCAATTCATAAGGATGATAGAGAGAAATGCCGCCAGATGGGTGAATATGGTGCCTCATTAATAAAAAATGGTGATACGATTCTTACTCATTGTAATGCTGGGGCATTAGCCACCGGTGGCATAGGAACGGCACTTGCGGCTATATACACTGCCCAAAAACAAGGTAAGAAAATCAAGGTGTTTGCAGATGAAACAAGACCTTTATTACAAGGTGCACGATTAACTACATGGGAATTAATGCAAGCAGGAATTGATGTAACATTAATCTGTGATAATATGGCCGCAATGGTAATGAAACAAGGGAAAATCAATCTCGTTATCGTTGGTGCGGATAGAATCGTCCAAAATGGCGATACAGCTAATAAAATTGGTACCTATGGCGTGGCGGTATTAGCCCGAGAACATAATATTCCTTTTTATGTTGTTGCGCCTACATCTACAATTGACTTGTCATTAGAAGATGGCTCACAAATTCCCATAGAAGAAAGAGAAGCAGACGAAATTACTTATGGATTTGGTAAAAGAACTGCACCTGAGGGAATAAATGTTTATTCACCCGCATTTGATGTTACCCCGAATAAATTTATTAAAGCAATTATTACGGAAAAAGGTATTGCCTACCAACCCTTTATTCAAACTTTAAACGTAACTATTCACCGCAGAGACGCACAGACACACAGAAAAAATTAAAATCTATTGGCTATACACTTAATTCCATCTCTTAGAACAGAAACATTAAAATTGATCAATAAACCTATCCTTTTATTCATCATTTTTAGATAGGTTAAAAGTTGAGCTTCGTGAATCGGAAGTAGTTGCTCGACTGCTTTTAATTCTACGATAACTTCTTCTTCAACTAAAAGATCTATCCGGTATCCACAATCTAATTTAAATCCTTTTTTCTCTGTTCCTCTGCGTCTCTGCGGTGAATAGTTACATGGAAGATACTATGTGTCCCCGAAATTCCCAGTAATTATGACATCGCCATTTTTGTCAATAATAGCCTCGCATTCCGGCAGTCCCTGAAAGTCTTCTTCCGAGTAACGCCCCGTCAGGAAGTGAATCGTTTGATTTGAAGACGATGGCCAGATGCCGGCGGGATTAGATAATTGGGGCTCATAAAGAGCGTCAATAAGGACATCTGCAAGTGAGAGCATCTCCTTGCCACCCGGCATTGATAAAACTTGCTCCAGGGTGCGTCCAGAAAATATCAATATAGAGAGATTAGTCGTCTTTCTTATTTCATAGAGAAAGACGAGCAGTCCGGTCATCTGTTCTGTTGGCTCACCACCGCTTAGAGTAAGTCCTGATATGTCTTTAATTGATTCAAGCCATCTAAGAAGTTCAGTTACACTTATTTCGATTCCGCCGTCGAAAGGTTGGATATTCTGGTTATAGCAATCTCTACAGCGAAAGGGACATCCCTGAAACCAGATGACAGCCCTACACCCAGGACCATTGGCGTAACTTTTAGCCAGACGACTATGAATTCTAATAGTAATATCTTTATTCACTATAAACTCCTCCTCGACAAACTCCAGTTCGACAGATTCAGTGTGACACTTTTCATTTGAGTTTTACCACCGGATAACGGTCATAAAGGGGTTTTTTTGTCTTTTCATCATAGACTGTTACAAGAAGCATCTTATTGCTATCTACCATAAATGTTACAGAAAATCTTTTCTCCCCTTTGTTAGCAGGTGGGGTTGCCTCGATGAATGTAGGCTTCTTCTCATTCATCCAGAACTCTACCCCGCTTTCCCTTCTAACAGAGTCATATTCAAAGACCCATTCGCCATTGTGGTTTTGCACAAGTCCTCCCCTGCCTGTAGCATTGATATCCTTATCGGAAAGCTCATAGATATCTATTCCAAAAAACCTCTGATTCTCTTTAATACCCTCCAGTGGTATCTTTTTAAAGTCTGGTTTAGTAGGGTAATGCGTGCCTGCAGAGATGAGGGGAATAAATATGGCTTTTCTGGTAGCGGGGTCAACACTTCTTATGGCATAGTCATGCTGAATATAGTCATAAAGGGATTCTGCCCCTTCAGTAAGATAGATGCAGGCCCCCCTTGCAACTGCATCATAAGGCCTGTATGCTCGCAGTCTATTGCCAAAGGTCTCGGAAACCTTTCTCTTCACACTTGGGATGAGGCTGGAACCCCCAACAAGCAAGACTTGTTTGACATCATCTGGGGTAATCCCGTTATCCCTTGCCCTCTCTACTGCCTTCTTAATTGTCTTCTCTATATCAGCGTAAAACCCATTCTCTTCAAGAAGCCTCTCAAACTCCTCCAGGTGATACTCGCCTTTAAGGGTAACCCCTCCGTGTTCGATATTGTATGAAGAAGTTGCATTAGTGCTCAGCCATTCTTTTATCTTTTCGACTTTAAACATAATATTCCAGCTTGCCTTTTTTGCGCCAAGATAATCTATTTTAGCCTTCTTGAGCAAATCTTTATATAGCCAACCGTCTATGGTGCGTCCTCCTATGTAACATCCTGCCTTTCCGATGACCCTGCACCCGCGTCCTCCTTCCACTCTATCTTCCATCTTCACTATTGAGCAATCAAGGGTGCCTCCTCCAAAATCAAATATAAAAAAGATATCTCCTGCTTTTAAATTAGCATCGTAACCAAATATTGTTGAGGTTGCCTCGTCTATGAATCTATACCTCTTTATTCCTATCTTCTGGCAGGCATCGGAAAGCCAGTTGGTATAATATTCAAAATGCTCAATTGGCACTGTAAATGGTATCTCACAGGAAGAAATGTCCACATGGCTTGACTGGACCGCATAAAGAATGAGGTAATCTAAAAAATCCTGTGCCGCTGTAAAATAATCCACAGAAGTTCCGTCAGAAAGGTTGTATCTCATCATTTTCTTCTCTTGAATATATGCTTTCATCCAGCGGAATGTCCCCTGACTTCTTTCCAGAGACTTCTCTATTACCCGATTCCCTATAAATCTGGTATTTTTATCCTGATAGCAGATAACTGAAGGGACATAAGGGATTTCAGAATCCCTTCCTTCGAGACTGAAACAAAACGGCAATGATGCTTCGGGAATATGCTGGAGAACCACATCTCTTTCCGCCTCGTTCCAGAAGGCAACTACCGTGTTTGATGTCCCAAAATCAATTGCCATTTTACCGTAAAGTGCCGACATTATTATACCCCCCTATCTGAGAGTTTATGTTCTAATTCTTCGGAAACCGGCTCTTCATGCATCTCTGCTGTTTCTTTCCTTTCTATAATTTCGCTCCCCATCTCACGCTCAATTTCCTCAGTAATCTTACAACATCTCTTCCCTTTTATCCCACGCACCTCAAAGATTACCTCCCCATCAGGTCTTATAAAAATTTCAAGCTCTTCTATTTCCATATTTATCCCTCCTGATTAACATTAGTATTGTTGATAGTTTATAGTTGATAGTCTATGAAACTATCAACCATCAACTATCAACCATCAACCATTCCCACATACACATCAGTGATAAAATACTCGGCAAGGAGAAGGAGATATTCCTGCTGGGAAGATGAAATAAATCCTCTTATCAGACTGAAAAAATCATCCGGATTCTCTGGTCTTTTATCAATGCTTGAGGTGATTCCCTTCCTATGCAGAAACTCTATCTCTCGGACAGACATATCCTCCAGCCGGCTATGATGACTTAGGACACCTGAAACACCTACCTTTACATAATAGACATGGTCTTTTTCAAGTCCTGCCCTGCTTTCTGCAGTCAAAGTGCCAGGTTTAATATTTTCTGCCAGGACTGAAGCCATGCGAACCTGCCAGTAAGGGTCTTTAGATGCCTTATTTGCCGCATCCTTAAGAGAGGGCGATTCTTTTTCTGCAAGATATATTATGGCGGCACTTCTCTTTTTGAAATCCCCGGAATCATTTGCCCATAAAGAAAGCTCCTTATCATCTGGAGGTGCTTTTAATCCTGCGGTACACATAGGTCTGAAATCTTCCAAAAGTGTGTTTGCTTTTATCGGAACTTCCCCCTAAAAATTACCTAAAAAATAGACTTAAGTCTATGTATATCAATGGGATACGACTAAAATATGTTTAAAAAATGTACCTACGAATATTTACAATTTTAGTAAAAATAATACTTGACAAAAGTAATACTCTTTTGATATGATATTTAGTAATAAAATCGCCCGTCCATAGTGTATCTACGAAAATTAAAAAAGCCTAATTAACATATCTTCTTAATTATCAATATGTTAATGGAGCTTTTTTGTGTATTTTCTGGGGGAAGTTCCGTTATAATTTAGGTTAGGCTCCAAATTATGCTGAAAGGGAGGTGATGGTTTTAGAAGCAGGAGCTTTAGCATAAAGTTATCTGCTCATTGCGGGCAGAAAGGAGGAAAAGAAAATGAAAAAATTATCTATTATGGGTGTATTGGTAAGCATCTTTGTAGCTGTAACATTTTCTTTATGTTACGCAGAAGGAAGAGTGAGGGGTATAGGCGTTTATTTTACGCCAGAGAGGGCACCGGTTGGAGACAACATAAGAATTAGTATAAAGTTTGCTGTAACAGGGGAACCAATAGTGAATAATATGGGAGTGGTCGTAAGACAAACATCCCCTCGATATGTGGGTCCTCCACCTCCAGTAATAATAGTGTCAGGCCCATTTAATCCAGGAGAGCATATAGTTGATGTATATAGATATACTGTTCCCACTTCTCCTCCAGCAAGGATATGCTTCGATATAGAAATACCGGGTGGAAAGTTTAGGGATGTGTGCTTAAAACGTGGAAGAGGAAGGGAAGGATGGTGGATGACTGTTGAAGGTAGGGGACGTTGGGTAGAGACTGTTCCTACTCCTCGACCGGCTCCGGTTCCTTCTGCAGAGAAACCAGACCTGAGAATAGTAGGAGATTTAGTTGATAAAGTATTAACAATTCAGAATATTGGAAGGGCGCCAACTCCGGCGAGAGTTGATATTGAGGTAGTTAGAGAATGTTTTGTAGAAGGAAGATGGGTGCCTTCACCTGAGTGGTTATCAATGGGACTGGGTAAACGGACTTTACTTGCTGGAGAGTCTACAAAGTTAAGGTTAGGAACTTTATTGGGGCAATGCCCTTCAGGCAGTACAAAAGTGCGAGTAGTTGTTGACCCAAGAAATCAGATTGCTGAAATGGATGAAAATAACAATGTGGTGGAGGCAAGTTCGCTGGCTGATTTGAGGATAATTGCCTTTACATGTGATTTGAATAACCACTCGTATGCATTACAGTGTATGATATCTAACACAGGCGTTGGAGATGCAGGTCCATTTGGTTGGGAAATAAGCGTCTTCAGAGATGGCGGATGGAGAAGCTTTGAGGGAGGAAGGATAGCGAGGTTAAATGCTAGAAGAAGAACAAGCATATTCAGAAGTTCACTCCAAATGCGAAGCGCCGTACAAGTAGGAGATCGGCTTCGACTGAGAATAGATCCACTTAACGAAGTTCCTGAGACCAACGAGAGTGCCGAGGATAACTCTAGGGAAACAATTGTAGTGCGACGGTAGGAGATAATACTGAAAAAGGGACAGGCTACTTTTTAAAGATGCCTGCAACGGCAGATAACATGGCGGAAAAGACTGTCGTTCAAACCGTGAGGGTTTCTTTTCCGCCAAAAGGGTCGGAAAATGAAAATTGAAAATGGGGACGCACACAATTTTGTAACCGTTCAGGGTGTAACGAAGGGGAAATGGAGAAATTAGGGAAAAGGGGGAAAAGTATTCTTATTTTAGTAAGAAAATCATCTGCATTAGAATGTCATTGACAACTGATGAAACCTTCTGCTACCTAATTTCCCTACCTCTCTCCTTTCTCTCCATTTCCCCTTTTCTCCTTATTTACACCTGAACGCTTACCAATTTTTGTTTTATTTTTGTTCATCCCCCTTCTTTTTCTCCCCTCTGCCGTTGCGGGTAGTACTTTGCACTTACACAGATATGACATATTGTTCTATTGAGTTAACCTTCTTAATAATCTCTTCAGGGTTCTTATGTATCTGAATGTCTCTTTTGAGTTCCTCTAATTTATATTCGATATCTAACTTAACCTTTTCCTCTAAAAACGACCTCTTGAATTCTTCAGAAAAAAGTTGTTTCCTGAGATATTGTTCTGCAATATTCATTTTGCACCTCTCCATAATTTTCTGATAGATTTCGCTTTCTCAATCTCACTTTGCGGGACTTTTTGTTCCTTTTTTATGACACCATGCGTAAAAATAATCTGTTTCTCATATTCATAGAAATAAAAACTCCTCGAAATTCTATTTTCAAAATTAACCCTGAGTTCAAATATACCTTCTTCCAGATGTTTGGATAAATTTTCGTAACTATTCAGAGGTATGAAGATTTGCCACAGAGACACAGAGGACACAGAGAATGAATATATTTAGAAAAGGGGTATGTATTTGCAAATTATCCTTTAAGATTCCAGATATTATGGAACAGATTGGATTTGGTAGTAAATTCTATTATATTCTCTGTGTTCTCTGTGCCTCTGTGGTTTATAATAAGCTGAATAGTTACAAATTTTCTTTAGGTTGTATCCCACTGCTCTTCAATGCTACCAACTTTTCAATATATGCAAATATTTTAGCACGTTCTCGGATGGATAGGCTATCCAAAAACTCTATCATTGGTACCTTACCGTTAATTTCGGCAAACTCATAAGTAAAATTCATTCATACCTCAAAAGTCAAAAAGATATCATCATTATTAGCAAGCAGTTGTAAAATAGACTTGTCCCGTCTCCTATCTACAATAAGCAGATAACATTTTTTAGGCACTAAATAAATAGGAAAGCAGGGTGTTGGGGGCAGACAGTGAATGTTAAATGTAGAAAAAACTGCTTTCTCATTCACGGTTTGCCTCTAATCTATACCTTTGTAATTTATCAAATATCACATCTGCTTTTTACTGAATATACTTTTTGGCTATAGTTTCGTCATTTTTTATCAAACCTGAAAGGTTTAAATTTTACATAACCACAGGTGAAACCTGCGGAAATGAACACCTACCACATCTCAACCCTGAAAGGGTTGAATTTGAAACAATGATTTAAAATTCGACCCTTTCAGGGTCCTAATCTTTACCCACAAGTTTTACTGGACTAATGTTACATTCATTCACAATTCGCAATTCACCATTGCCCATTCACAATTTTTTCTCTATCGTCCGTATGCTGGAACTGATGATTTTTGAAAGCTCATCACATTCTTTGACCACGTTCAATAGTTGATTCAATCGTTCCTGAATATCATCCCCTTTCGCCATTTATAAATCTCCTTAACTTTCTCATTCACAATTCACAATTTCTTCCCTAAATCTCTTTAAAATGGTGAATGGTGAATTGTCAATTGTGAATTATCACTCTTCACGCTGCCCAGTAAAAAATGTGGGACATGATTAGCCGCCAGCGGGGGACAGCCTACCTCCGTTACTTCACCATGCCACCATCGCCTTCTCTTTATTCCAGTTATGGGTAAGGATAAGTCTTGAGAGGGGGAAAAATGTAAAAAAGTAAAAAAGCTAAAAGGTAACTGTCCTGGCTACACGAAACCCGAAGTCGTAGTTACGGTAGTACGGGTAGTTGTAGTCGCGATAACTACCGCGGAAGATCTTCGTGTCGCTGTTGCCCCACGACGCGCCACGCAAAACACGGTCCCCGCCACTATCAGGTTGTTTGAAATTACCGCTTTGATACCTCCTGTACACATTGCTATCCAAGGTATCCTTGCACCACTCCCAGAGATTACCACTCTGCTGGAATGTCCCAAATGGGCTTACTCCCTCAGGATGCTTGAAAACAGGCTCAGTGCTCCCGGTAGGACCTCTCTGTTTATCCCAACATACCCTTCTGCCATTTTCCCAATCATTGCCCCAGGGATACCGAAGTGCTTCATATCCTCGTGCTGAAAGCTCCCATTCAGCCTCTGTAGGCAGCCTGAGCCCTGCCCATTGGCAATAAGCGTTTGCATCCTGCCAGTTGACATATCGGACTGGATGCTCATCAGGGTCATCCTGAGCCCGTCGAAGGATGTCGCTGTCTGCATTATATCTTGTCTCCTGCACAAACTTTTTGAACTGACGGACGGTGATGCAGGCAATAGCGATGTAAAACGGCTCAACATAGTGAAGATGCCTGGGCTTTTCCTCATCAGAAGCCTTCCTATCGTCATCCCCTGCGCCCATCCAGAACCACCCGCCTGGAACCAACACCAGCTCTGTGCTATCTTTGGGGTTTATTAGATACAAAGGGATTCTGTCTATCTTGCTATTCATTTAGGCACCTCTATGGTAAGGTGATTATCCATATGTTTGTGCATCACTCCCCTCTTGAGGGCGTAGGGGTGTGTCTTTGTGTGTTTTCTGACAAATGGATGTGATGAAAGTATCTCCGTCCGTAAGTCTAATGTTGCGGCATGACTGAGGTGTCCATTATAAGAGGCTATAACCTGTTTTATCTTCTTTAAATCCACAACTCCCTCAGCATATTGCCGTTGCAACTGCTTTAACCTGGCTATAAACCGTTTACCGCAGCGTTTACCAGCCCGTATACTTCCCGGATACAGGCGGAATCCGAGAAAAGTAAGCCCTCTTGCTGAAGGGAATATCACTGTCTTCCTCCTCCTTTTCCAGATTGAACTCAAATGTAGCCCTTTCTGCCGTAAGACATTTCCTCCTGGCTGCCAGACTTGTCGCCAGCAATATGTTGTTCCATGATATAATCTGCTCAAAAAGGTTTCCGTGTCTTTTCATTTCAAAATCTGTTGTAAGCGATTGTTAGATTCCTGCCTTTTTTTTACAGAGAAATTCACTAATCTATGGTGAGATTGTTGTTCTCTCTGCTTGACATCGGCAAAAATTTGATGAAGATTAAATTGAAACTGTTGACAATGTTGCTCTCGAATCTGATGAATTTCTTCGACAATTGGATCAATATACATAAGTATCCTCCTTAAGCTCTTCTGGCGTACAAATAATTGGAAACAGATATCCTTCTGCTTCGCAAATACGCCGAACATTTTCTTTTGTCGTCGCATGATTAATGTGCGTACAATTCCATGTTAACAAGTAATCCATCTTATGTACTGATGCTATCGCAATATGAGAGATATCCTGGATGACTTTGATAGGAAAAAGGCGGCTATTGATAATTGTCTGAACTAATGCCTCAACTTCAGGAGTGATTTCAAGCAACGGAAAAGGATTTAGAAATGTCAATCGTCTTTGGGCAGCCTCGAAATCGCCTGCTGCCGCTTCATCAAGAACAAATTGTGAGATATAGATATCATACTTTGATGCTTCTTGTTGCCACCACTCCTGGGTTATCGCCTGATGTGCCGCAACAATTAAATTTTGACTAACCCATGCAGTGTAGTAACTTGGAATTGTAGTTTCAAGATAAAGCGATGCTTTGTTCATTTTTACCTCCATTATCAGGAGAGAGTAATGTCAAAAGTTGTAACCGTTCAGGCTATATATCAAAAGTGTAAGAAAGGAGATAAGGAGATAAGGGCGATATGGAGATAAGATAATAGAAATAGATTGAAATTTATAGAAATAGGTAGAAATTGATTGTGGAAAACAACAAATTTCCATAAATTTCTATTAGTTTCTACTAATTTCAATTTTTTTAATAATATCTCCTTAATCTCCACATCTCCTTTTGTTACACCACCTGAACACTTACCATAGATCTATTTCCCTTCGTTTGCGTCCTTTGCGAAAACTTCCTTTGCGCTCTTTGCGGTTAAATCTTTATACCTTTAAAAAACACGATATCTTGACATCTTCATCTTTCGTAAAATACTTAAATATGTTTTTTCTGCTCTTGGGGGCGGTAGCCCGTCAGTTAATCTTACCAGGAGACCGCCCCCTTTTTATTTTTGACCCTTCGTAACTATTCACCGCAGAGACACAGAGACGCAGAGAAAAAATTAAAATCTATTCACCAGAGACAGAAATTTCCTTTTTTTGTGCATTTCGGGTCTTTCGTTGTTTATTAATCTTTTAATACGAACTTTCGACTAACTGTTTTTAAGCCTTTTTAAACACCGAAAAACGCGAAAAACACGGAAAAAAAGATATTTTCCTCTCTGTTTTTCTCTCTGCGTCTCTGCGGTAAAGGACTACCTGAACGGTTACCTTTAATGTAATTTGTAGAGCAACCCTTTAGGGTTGCTTCTCGCTTGATGCAAGGCTAAAGCCTTGCCCTACAAAATTATTTTCTAAAAAACCATTCGGCGCAGAGTAAGATGAATGGTTTGGTCCTCTTGATTTTCTTCCTCTACGATATCAAAGCCCTGTTCTTGCATTCGGTCAACTACCGTATGATAGTTGTATCTTTGCTGAATTTGACTAAGAAACTCATTTTGTTTTATGTCGTGGATTCCATACCAGTCAGCCACAAGCTCAAACACGCCTTTATTTATTTTGAATCCAATATCATAGCCGGGATTTTTTGTTGGAATCATCAAGTCAACCTCTGTGGTCATCCCACCGTATCCCCGTATCTTGACTCTGTTTTCTATGGGTTGATATCCGAGGTCTTGCAGGGCTTTTAGTAAATGCTCTTTTTTTACAAGTTTTGTTTTGATGCGAGTAAAATGCGACATAGTTTTCTTTACCTCCTTTTTCCTGAATTCTGCCCACTTTAACTGATAGGAAATTGCTTTTTGGTGCATTTTGGATGTTCCCTTCACTTTTGCTCATTCCGGGGAAAAATTCGACCTGTGCAGGTAGGTTTAAGATTATCATTCTTCCCTTACCTTAAAAATGTCCGAAGGGAGATAAGGAGATACGGAAGATATGGAGATTATAAATTCCCTGGATAATTAGGCAAAAGGTTATGGTTATGAAGTTGGTATGGAAGTTAGGTCAGGATGGTTGTGCAAAAAGACTAACTTCATAATCCCCTAAACCAAACCAGCCCCTGATTAAGTACCTGTTTAGCGTGGTCAGAGAACACAAATGAATGGTACTGACTTAGTGCGAAATCACTTCAAACACAACAAATTATGTAATACAAAATCAAAAATTAAATATTAAAATGCAAAATGACATATCAAATATCTTGACTTCGTGTTTATAGTAAGTATTAACCAAAAGTTCACATTAGTATTGTTGATAGTTGATGGTTGATAGTCTATGAAACTATCAACTATAAACTATCAACTATAAACTATAAACCCTGTTGCTATATCTGTTCTATGAGAAATTTTCGTTAATAACGACTATATTTATCCGTGCTAATCCGTGTTAATCAGTGGCTGAATAGTTACCAGCCCGGATAAGTTGATAAATTACCTGGTCGGGGCGAGCGGATTCGAACCGCTGACCCCCAGCCCCCCATGCTGGTGCGCTAAACCAAGCTGCGCTACGCCCCGTGATTTAAAGTGAGCAAGAAAACAAATTGACAAGTTAATGATAGAGTTCAGCGGCGGCGGGGAGAATTGCCGCTAAACCTTATTATCAAAATAAAACCAGCATATTCCAAAAACTATCTCAAACACACCTACAGCCTCCGCAGTCAGGTGCAGCGAGGGGTTAGATACTTAAAAGTTTTTCAATTTCTTTGTCAGTAAATTTCAACTGCCTCAATATCCTTCTACAGTATACTGGATCCAAAGTTTTCTTACCCATCTGTACAGGAGTAGAATATCTTCTTCCTTCAACTATCCTCGAATATATAGCATGGTCTGTTGGTCCCTGTCTGACAAATACTACACCCCCTTTTTCCAATAATCTGACAAGTTCTTTACTGGAAAGAGCAGGTATCTTAAGCATATGATGGAACCTCATGTACCTCAAGAGGTCTTAATATCAGACCCTTCTTGGGCTCTTTATACCATTCAGGCTCTGTATCTTTCAAAAACTCTATCAACTCCTCAGGAGAAATAGAAGACACAACTGTTTTTGGATATTTTCTTATATCTTTCTCATACAATTCTATTGCCGTTCTTAGATTTTTCTCTACATCAGCAAGATCTTCTCCACAGGCAGAAACATTCAATTCTAAACATACAGCAACATATTCAAATTTGCTTTTACGAATTATTGCTGTGTATTTATTTCTCATCCTTTTTTCTCCTCTTCTCGAATTTAAGTGCCTAATGCGGCGATGAGCGGTGGTAACCGTTCAGGTGGTAATTTACCGCAGAGACGCAGAGGAACAGAGAAGATATGGAAATAAATCAGATAACAGAAAAGATTATTGGTGCAGCCATTGAAATACATAGGACCTGCTTGCCGAATGTTCAGCCGGCAAGCCAGATTTGTTAATCCATCCCTGATTTTCATCAGGGCAAGTTTAATGTTGTTGGACTCAGGAGCTTGCACTGATGAAAATCAGGGATGTTAAGCGTATCGTAAATAAATTTTAATTTTCTTCTCTGCGTCTCTGTGTCTCTGCGGTGAACGGTTACGAGCGGTGCCCCGAAGGAGCATCCGTCTCCATTGCCTTGTTCTCCCCGAGCGAAGCGAGGGGAGAATAAGGTCATAACTTATTAACTTGTTCCCTTACTTCTTCTCCATTATCTTTAACATCTCCATAAGTTCTTTTTTTAAATAATCTTTTTCTATTTCAATAAATTTTCCTTCTTCTTTAAATTGTTTTCTTTTTAAATATCGTTTAGCACCAGCAATTGTATAGCCTTCTTTATATAATAAGTCCTTTATTTTTAAAATCAAGTTTATGTCTTTTTTTCGATACCTTCTTTGACCTGTTTCAGTTTTTTCAGGTGACAACAAGTCAAACTCAGATTCCCAATATCTTAAAATGTAAGATTTAACATCGGTTAATTGACTTACCTCACCAATGGAGAAAAATAATTTATTTTTAATTTTTTCATCTTCCATTTTAATTCTCTCCCCCTGTTCTTTACCTTTCTAATCAGTCAGACAACTCCGGCACTAAATTCACATAATTTTTGAAGTCTTTCCCAATTATGGTCAACTTCTGTCTGTATCTCCTGGAGTATAGATTCATTTTCCGGTCTAAATAAGTGTTTGAACCTTACTTGAGATTTTAACCAATCTTTTACTGGGGTTTTTTCTTTCGGTTTATAAGTTAATTTCCATTCGCCATTTTCTACTTCATATAATGGCCAAAAGCAAGAATTAACTGCTTCTCGACCAATCTCAATCGCCTTTTCAGGTGGAAATCCCCAACCTAATCTACAAGGCACCAGAACATTGATAAAAGCAGGTCCGTTCACGGCTAATGCCTTTTGAACCTTATTGGTTAAATCTTTCCACATACTGGGAATAGATTGAGCTACATAAGGAACATTATGAGCGGCAATACAGGCGCTTAAATCTTTACGAAATGTCTTTTTCCCCGGGATAACTTTACCGGCAGGTGAAGTTGTTGTATGAGCACCTTTTGGTGTGGCACTTGAGCGTTGAATACCTGTATTCATATATGCCTCATTATCAAGGCAGATATAGACCATGTTATGTCCTCGTTCCATTGCCCCAGATAGTGCTTGAAAACCAATATCATAAGTTCCACCATCACCACCTATTGCTATAAATTTAATCTCTTTGTCAATTTTACCCCTTTTTTTAAGGGCTTTATACCCTGTTTCTACTCCACTAATGGTTGCCGCCGCGTTTTCAAATGCAGAATGTATCCATGGCATCCGCCAGGCAGTATAAGGAAAAATAGTTGTCGTCACCTCAAGACAGCCGGTTGGACAACACACCACTATTGGAGTGTCTGTTGCCATTAATATTTGTCTTACCGCTATTGGTTCGGTACATCCAGCACACGCCCGATGTCCACCAGATAAAAGTTCTTTCTTATGAGATAATTCTTTTAAAGTTGCCATTTGTATTAAACCTCCTCTTATTTGGTCAACAGTCTCAGATAAATTTGAGTCTTCTTATTCACTTCAGATGGTTATACTTTAGAGAGGCATATTTTGTGATTTTCTGTTACTATCAACTCAGGTTATCGGTTATCAGGTTATCGGTAAAGAGCAAGCAGTAGCCTGCTATCTCAAATTACCGATTACTGATTACCTGATTACCGATTACTTTAAATAATCACAATTTATACCCTACTGGAGTATAAATAGTTACGGTAATTTTAGATTTCTATTTTCTCATTCCCAAATACTGAATTTGCTTATCGATTTTATCTGTCTTCAGGATATTTTTCAGGTCTTCAAATACCGACCTGAGCATTTCTAACCCAATGTTTCTTCCACCTAATCCATAAATGTAATTAATCATTTTAGGTCTAGTATTGAAGTCATAAAGAGCGGAGCGGATTTCAGTCCAAACAGGACCTCCAGAGGCATTTAATGAGTCGGAACGGTCCATCACTGCCACACAAGGTATTCTGGATAAAATCTGGGCTATTTCTTGAACAGGAAATGGTCTGAATACGCGTAGTTTTAATAAACCAGCCTTTATTCCTTTCTGGCGTAATTCATCTATCACCACCTTTGAAGTTCCTGCCGTAGAACCCAAAACAACAATCGCTATATCTGCATCTTCCAATTTATATTCTTCAAAGAATCCGTAGTGTCTGCCAAATTTTGCCCCAAATTTCTGATTAACCTTAGCAATTATTTCTTTTGAGTTTCTCATCGCCTCAATGGTTTGTCTTTTATGTTCAAAGTAGTAATCGGTAAAGTCTATCGCACCCATAGTTATCGGGTTATCAATATCCAGGACGGTATATTTTGGCTCATACTCTCCAATAAAGGTTTTTACTTCTTTATCTTCAATCAATTCCATAGTTTCCATCCCGTGGCTGATAATAAATCCGTCAGTAGTTACCATAATTGGTAATAGAGATTCTTCGGCAATCCGAACGGCCTGGATAAGACTATCATAGGCTTCTTGAGCATTTTCACAAAAAATTTGAATCCAACCCGCGTCCCGAGCACCCATAGTATCTGAATGGTCACAATGAATATTGATTGGGCTACTAAGTGACCTATTTACTTCGGCTAAAACAATTGGTAATCTTAATCCTGAGGCAATATAAAGCATTTCCCACATTAATGCCAGTCCTTGTGAGGCTGTGGAAGTCATTGTTCGTGCTCCAGCGGCACAGGCACCAATACAAGCACTCATTGCTGAATGTTCACTCTCAACCGCAATAAATTCTGTATCTACCAGACCATCCGCAACAAAACTTGCAAATATCTGCACTATTTCTGTAGCGGGTGTAATTGGATATGCGGCGACAACATCTGGATTAATTTGACGCATTGCCTCTGCCATTGCCTCGTTACCTGTTTTTGTTAGTCGCATCTTCTTTCTTCCTCCTTTTTTCTCTTTTATGTTTTTTCAGTTTAATTATAGCACAATATTTTAAATCTTGCAAGAAGTTTTTTTATATAGCGGTTATTAACTGGAAGTTTACACAGAATAATACTTATAACTCGATATTCAAGTTTTTTTAAGATTAAGTGGTTTATCCTTTTTTAACCGCAAAGAACGCAAAGAAGTAACCGTTCACCGCAGAGACACAGAGACGCAGAGAAGAAAATTAAAATTTATGGACGATAGGCTTAACATCCCTGATTTTCATCAGTGCAAGCTCTTGAGTCCAACAACATTAAACTTGCCCTGAT
>JBFLXS010000025.1 GCA_040755795.1 bacterium
TCTTAATTAAAAACTCAAAATGCCTAAAACAAAAATAAGGTGTAGAGTTATAGAGATAAGTCGTAGAGTCTTTTCTTAAGTAAAAAAATAAAAAAAAGCTTGACACTTTACATAACAGACACGGAGAACACAGAGGAGTATTAGAATTTAGGACCTTAGTTCTAATTTTGTCTCCTGAATACTTTATAATTCTTTGTGAACTCTGTGCCTCTGTGGCAGAGTTAAACACATACGAAAAAAAAATACCTTTGCGTCCTTTGCGCCTTTGCGAGAAAAAAAGGATGGTTCGACAGGCTCACCATGACATTCGACACGCTCACCATGACATTCGACACGCTCACCATGACACACTGTCACCCTGAGCTTGTCGAAGGGTGAGCTTGTCGAAGGGTGAGCTTGTCGAAGGGGTGTATTTTTCTATGGCTAAAAACTATTTTTAAGGAGGTATAAAGAGATGAAGAAAATCATTAGTTTAGTGGTATTTGGGATGGTTCTGGGGATAGGTAGCGTTGCCAGGGCAACAACAACTGTAAGTGGTGTCATTAGTACCGATACCACCTGGACTGTGGCAGGTAGCCCTTACATCGTTACCGGTGCTGTCTCTGTCAAAGGACCTGGCACACCCTGCCTAACGATGATGCCAGGGGTTATCGTTAAGTTTAATCAAAACATAGGCTTATTCATTGGAGGGAATGGTGCCAATGAATTTGGCAAGCTCATTGCCAATAATGCAACCTTTACCGCTAACCAGGCAATACCAACCAAGGGTTATTGGAGGACTATCTATTTTTATGACAAAGCAGAGGACTCAAGTACCCTAAACAATTGCTTGATTGAATATGGGGGCTATGGTGGTTGGAGCAACATCCATTGTTATTATGCCTCACCCATTATTACCAATTGCACGATTGGAAGCAGTAGCAATTATGGCATCTATTGCACTGTTGATTCCTTCCCGGATATTTCCGGCAATACCTTTATCAACAATAACAACTATCCGATAACAATTGTGGCAAACTCGGTTAGAAAGGTAGTAAATAATAACTTCCCCACCAACACAACAAATGCCATTGAGGTGCTTTCTGATACAATAAATACCTCAGGCACCTGGACAAATCAAGGCGTTCCCTATGTCATTGCTGGCAATGTCTTTGTCAAAGGACCTGGCACACCCTGCCTAACTATTGAGCCAGGGGTTATCGTTAAGTTTAATCAATACACAGGCTTATACATTGGCGGGGATGGTGCTAATGACTTTGGCAAGCTCATTGCCAATAATGCAACCTTTACCTCAAATCAAGCAATACCAACCAAGGGTTATTGGTATGGCATCTGGTTTCTTGACAAAGCAGAGGACGAAAGCACCCTAAACAAGTGTTTGATTGAATATGGTGGTGGCTATAATTATGGCAACATCTATTGTGAGAATGCCTCACCGATTATTACAAATTCAGTCATTGGAAGCAGTAGCAAGTCCGGCATCTATTGCTATAATACCTCCCCAACCATTACCAACAACACCATATTGGCGAATAATAGCAATGGCATCCACTGCATCTACTCCTCCCCCCAGGTCACCAACAATACAATCTCGGGAAATACTTCCTATGGTATCTATTGCTCTTACGGCTCGCCTCAAATTACAAACAATACAATAAGGTACAACTTAAGCGATGCGATATACATTTCTTCTGGGGTTCCTGACGCAACATCCATCACCGGCAATACCATTGAAGCTAATATGGGTTATCCTATCAGTGTTCCTGCAGGATATGTGGGATGTATTGGTAGCAATACCTATTGGGTTAATTTTTCAAATGCTATCCGGGTCTTCGGTGGTGATATAAATACCTCTGCAGGCTGGATAAATCAGGGAATACCTTATGTTATTGCAGGTGATGTCAATGTCAAGTCCGCCACTTCAACTCTTACTATTCTCCCAAATGTAGAGATAAGGTTTGCTACATACACAAGTCTAATCTGTTATGGTAATTTAATTGCTGATGGTTCATTAGGCACGATTACCTTTACCTCTGACCAGGCAACACATACGGCTGGTTGCTGGGGAAGAATTCTTTTTTACGGTGGTACTTCAAACCTTTTAAAAAATGTGGTGGTTGAGTATGGTGGATACGATTATGGTTACAACATTCGCTGTTATAGTGGCTTATCAACCATCACAAATTCTGTTATCAGAAATAGTTCCGGGCATGGCATTTATTGCGACTCCACTGCATACATCACGCATAATATTATCACTGGAAATAGTTCTTATGGTGTTTTCTGCAGTGGATACTCCAATCCTGCTATTGGATGGAATACCATTACTGCCAATAAATATGGGATTTACACAAATAAGGATAATCAGGTCATCACACCCAATAATATCTCCGGGAATACCGATTATGGAGTCTATAATGCTACTGGAAATATTTATGCCAGTAACAACTGGTGGGGTGCCTCTGATGGTCCCTCAGGGACAGGCACAGGGTCAGGGGATGCGGTCAATTCAAAGGTTATGTATATCCCTTGGCTACGCTCACCGATTGAATTTGGCTCTATATTAGGCACTGCCACTTATATTGGCACACAAACAGGCACATTCTATGTTCAGGCATACACCAATCCTGAATTTACTGGTAACCCATCTGCGGAGGGAACGGCTTCCAGCCCATATCAATTAACCTATCTTTCTCCGGCTACCTATTATGTGCGGGCATTTCTGGATACAGATAATGACCATAATTTTGGTGAGGAACCTGAAGCTAATGAGCCACAAAATTACTACGGAACGCCAACGGGTATAGTAGTTGTCTCAGCTACCAATACCTTTAATATTGATATTACTATCAAGGAGAAAGAATTACCTGGTTCTCTATCCATCACTTCTGCTCCTTCTGGTGCCAGGATTTATCTGAATACAAACGATACCGGTCAATGGACTAATTATGTCTTCACAGACCTTAAGCCAGGGACATACACGCTCAAGTTGACCAAAGAGGGTTATTTTGATTGGTTAGGAACAACTACCATAGAATCTAATCAGACGACTTATGTTAATGCTACCTTAACTCTAAATCCTGCTACCATCATAGGAACGGTTACCGATAAGGATACACATTTACCTATGGTTGGAGTAAACATAAGGGCTATTCGTGAGGGAACAACAACGATATCTGCCACTGCTACTACCTCATCCACCGGGACATACACCCTTTCCAACCTGCTCTACGGCACATACACGGTTTATGCACAAATCTCTGACTATGCAACATCTTCTCAATCTATCAATCTTGCCCCAGGAGATAAAAAAGAACTAAAGTTTGAACTGGAGCGTAAAAAGATAGACATTTTCTTATTAAAATCTGCACCGCAGGAAGAATTTGCAGGGCAAAGCATTAACTACCTGTTAATTTATGGTAATTTGGGCAATACAGAGGCAGAGGGTGTTATCATCAAGGATACCTTACCACAAGAGGTAACCTATTCAAATAGCACACTTATCCCTTCAGATGTAACCCAGGGGACACCAACAACTCTCACCTGGAATATCGGGCAGATTGGACCGTATTCAACCTATACCTTTACCCTTTACGGCACAATAAGTGCAGGTATCTTTGCCAGCACAACTTTAACCAACTATGCTACTATTACTACCACTTCTACAGAAACTACCCTTACTAACAATTACGCCTCAGCAACCACACATATTGGCACACCAACGATTGATTTAGTGATAAAGAAATATGCCCGTGCCTCAGTTAATGCCGGGGATGAATTCATTTATCAGATAGTTTATGATAATTATGGACAGGAAGAGGCGACGGGTGTAGTCATTACTGACTATCTGCCCGCAGGGGTTACCTATGGTTCTGATACACTGGGTAATGCTGATGTTGATAATGGCACTATCACCTGGCAGATTGACACCTTAACGCCATATTCCTTTGGCTATTTTGAGGTAACCGTTAAGGTATCTGCCGATACATCAGGCACAATCACCAACCGGATAGAAATATCTACCTCTGCTCCAGAGAGCGATTTGAGCAATAATATGGCTACGGTCACAACTAAAGTCAGAGAAGGGGTATTTGACCTCTGGGTTTCAAAAATAGCTCCTTTAAGCATACCAGAAGAAAACAACATAACTTACCGTATCCACTATGGCAACTATGGTAACAAATCTGTCGGTAATGTAGTTTTAACCGATGTCTTACCCGCAGGTGTCGTTTATGCCACAGATACCTTAGGTGGACAGAATAATAATGGCACGATTACCTGGAATTTAGGCACCTTAACCGCTGGCACATCCAGTTTCCTTGAATTGACGGTAAATGTTACATCTGGTAGTGGCACGAGCCTTTTTAACCAGATTGAGATAACTCCTGCTGATACCAAGCCATCAAATAATATTGCTACCACTACCACTAAAGTCATTGAGTCTTCTTGTAATGTCTGGGTAGCAAAGAATGCACGCGATATGGTAGCCAGAGGCAATGAAATGCTCTATTCTATTTTTTATGGCAATTCAGGAAATAGACCCGCCACCAATATAATTATTACCGATAATCTGCCTGGCAGTATCACCTACATCAGCGATAATAGTGGTTTGACGGTGTCAGGAACTACAACAGGCAATATTATCTGGCAAATAGGAACACTTACGCCCGGTACCAGCAATTCCTTTAAATTAAGGGTTAAGGTAGGTGATGATATATTAGGTTCAACTACTATCACCAATTATGCCACTATCACTACGGATAGTCTGGATAAAGACATAAGCAATAATTATGCCTCAGCCACGACATTGGTGCTAACACCTCAACCTGATGTCTCTATCTATAAAACGGTCAATAAGAATGAAGCCATACGAGGTGATACATTAGAATATACTGTCTATTACTACAATAATGGCATTGGCAGGGCAGAAGATGTGGTCATCACTGACTATCTGCCCGCAGAGAGTAATTATTTAAGTAATACATTAGGGACACCTACAATAGATAATGGAACAATCACCTGGGTTATAACCACGCTTGAACCAGGAACGATGAATACCTTTAAATTATTTGCTCAAGTTAAAGATAGCGCAACCGCTACCCTGAGCAATGTTGCCCAGATTACTACCCAGACACCAGATGACCCATTGGGGAACAATTCTGCTACTGTGACGGTTAAAATAGTTGAGCCAAAGATTGATTTGTCCATCCGCAAGGAAGGACCTAAAGAAGCCATTGCTGGCTCAGAAATAAGTTATCTTATTAGTTACCAGAACCTTGGTAATGCCCCGGTTTCTGATGTTACTATCACCGATGTGCTACCGATAAAAACAGGTTATGTCAGTGATACCCTGGGTGGTGCACAAGGCACTCAGACAGGGACTATCACCTGGCAAATAGGCACATTATCTGCTTTAGAAAAGAAAGAATTCACTCTGGTGGTTAAAATAGACCCTAATACCATTGGTTCAAGCAATATCACTAATAGTGTACAAATTACCGGTGCAGGTTCAGAGACCAATACCGCTAATAACTATGCCAGTGTAACCACACATATACTTGACAGAATAGTTGATTTAGTCATCAACAAATCAGGGCCAACAGAAATAAATCAACTCAACAAGTTAGAATACACCATTTCTTACTCCAATCAGGGCAATGTGCCTGCGACCAATGTTACCATCACCGATTATTTACCCACTGGCACAACCTATCTTTCCGATACATCAGGATTTCCAGTATCAGGGACTTCAACCAGAATAATCACCTGGCAGGTTGGCACCTTAAATCCATCAGCCACATATACCTTTACCGTAACTTGTTGGGTAGAATCCCTGCCGGGCTCAACTACACTGGTTAATCTTATAAATATCCTCGGTGCAGGAACAGAAACTAATCTGGCAAATAATCAAGCCAGTTGTGCTACTCATATTAAGACCCCACCACCCCCACCGCCACCAACAGAATATGACCTGGAGGTTACAAAAACAGGACCAGCGGAGATAGTGATTGACCCTACTACCGACGACTATGTAGAATATGTGATTGTATATCAAAATCTTGGGCTTGCTACCGCTTTAGATGTAAAGATAAGGGATATTTTACCCGAGGGATTAATATTTTTCAGTGCAGGTGGAGATTTCCTGACTAAACAAGTTGACGCTACCGATAGAAATATTCTGTTCAATATTGGTAACTTAGGTGGAGGGAAAGGGGGTAAAATTACGGTCCAAGCCATACCATTATTATTTACTAACTTATCTGGTTCAGAGACTATTACTAATTATGTGGACATTTTCCCAGTTAAGGAAGATAGTAATCCGGGTAACAATTCTTCTAAATACAATAGCCATATCGCTACACCTGATGTCTGGATAAAGAAACACGGACCAGCAGAAATAACCATAATCCCAGATTCCCCAGCGTATATTGATTATGTGATTGAGTTTGGGAATAAAGGCGAGGGATTGGCAACAGATATAGAGGTTTCTGATTTTCTCAATGGCGAGGTATCCTATTCTGTGGCTAATCCTCTTCCTAATGAGTTCTGGGGGGGATGTAGTTATTAAATGGGAGTTCGATTTCTTAAAACCTGGTGAGACTAAGCGTATCAAGCTAAAGGTGCTTGTTGAGCCTGATATAGAAGGCTCATCAACCCTGCTAAATGAGGCTAAAGTGGAGGCTTACGATTTCCGGTGGGAAGGAAATTTATACCAGGATGAGGATACCTACAAAACCCATGTGCTTAAGGATGAGATTGATCTCTGGGTCATCATTAAGAAAGGACCCGATAAGGTATTGCCGGGAACGATAATACGCTATACCATCTGTTATGGAAACTCGTCAAATGTTGACCTGCGGGATATACTTATTATTGACACCCTGCCTCCTGGAGTAGGCTATTCTTGGCACACAGAACCTGATTCTTTTGTCTGGAAGGAGGGAAATAAATATATCTGGGAAATATCCGAACTTCCTGCAGGTATTAGCAAATCTTTTAAGCTGGGGTGTTATGTTTCTTCCAAGGTAGCAGCTTCAACCACACTTACCAACAAGGTGGAGATAAAGAGTAAGCATATTATCCCCGGGGTGGTTGATATAATGCCAAACAACAACACAGACACCTGGCAGACCCATGTGGAAGAAGAACCAGAGCCAGATTTGTTTGTAAAGGTTAAGGCATCAAAGCAAAGATTAAGACCGGGTGAAGGCAAGAGCGTTACCATTTTCTATGGGAATAAAGGCACTGGAGTAGCAGAAGATGTAGAGTTGGATTATTGGTGTGGAGGAAGAATTATTGGACCAGAAGATACTATCTTCCTTGGCGATTTGCAACCTGGACAGACAGGTAAACTATCGTATGATGTCAGGGCTGATAATCTTCAAGAGAATGGTGTTGGATATGAATCAGCTGATATTTATTGTGAGAATGAGGAGAAAGATGAGTCAAATAATTATAGGAGGTTTGGGGAACAAATTGCACTCTCCACAGACCCCAATGATAAACTCTCATCACCCCAGGATTTTATTAGCCATGGGGAGGAGATAACCTATACGATAAGGTTTGAGAATGTGGCAACCGCAACCATTCCGGCACAATACATCACCATTGAAGACAGTCTGCCTGCTGAACTTGACTGGGGGACATTCTTCCCAGGCAGGGTAAGTATCGGCACAGCTACCTACGATTCTATTGAGGCATTTAATGCCTCAGGTAGAGGTTCACTTACCTTAACCTACAATCCCAGCACCGGTAAAATAAGATACAAATTTGATTTAGGTGATGATTATGGCACTACCGGGCTTAAACCAAATCAGAACCCACCTGAGGGCGAAGGCTGGGTAGAATTTACCATTGATACCATTGCTACCCTGACAACCGGGACAAAGATTACCAACACCGCCACCATACAATTTGACTGGAATGAGTGGATGGAGACACCAGCAGCAACCAATATCGTTGATTTGACTCCACCGACATCTACCGTAAAGCCTTTGCCGGCTATCTCTACCTCTACTACCTTTTTGGTAGAATGGGAAGGACAGGATTTAGCAGGTGTAGAACAAGGCAGAATGCGTGAATACAATGTTTATGTTTCAGACAACAACGGCACACCAACCCTTTGGCAGACTGTAGATGTCTGGGATTCATTATCACCAACCTTTGCTGGCTCAGCCCAATTTAAGGGTGAATACGGACATAGCTACGGCTTCTACTCTCAGGCAATGGATGTCAGGGGCAATCTGCAATCTACACCGTCAACACCGCAGGCATCTATAAAACTCATCGCAGAAAATATTGAAATAAAGGCATCCGGAAAAATTGCGATGGAGGTAGACGGTAGTGTTACCCTGTCCTGCCTGGCAAAAGGGACAGATTCATCGGTTCTGGCTACCTGGACATTGACCGGAGATATTGGTTCTCTCAGTGCTACCTCTGGCACAGAGACTACCTTTGAGGCTAAAGCAATAGGCAAAGGTATTATTACTGCTTTTGATGGCACTTCTACTGCCCAAATACCTATCGTTGTAGGTGAATGTGTGGATGAGATAAGAACCTGGACAGGCACATTAACCGCCACCTGGGGAACGGCAACCGCAAGATTTGGCACCTCCAGCAGAGAGGTATATCTCATACCCATTGGAACGGTTAGTTCTGCCATATTGCAAAGCCTGGCAGGGAATATTGGCATTGGGATGAAAATAAATGCCTACGGCACATCAGCTACTGAAATTACCGGCACCTTGACCAATCCTGTGCAGATAATGTTTAACTATGACGAAGCGGTTTTAGGGAATATAGATGAGAGAACTCTGATGTTGCACCTATCATCAGATGGCAATATCTGGAAATTGGTAGTTGACTCAAATAGAGATGCAGATGCAAATATCGTCTATGGCACAATCACTCATCTATCTTTTGTTGCCCCAGCAGGTAAATCCAAGATAACCGCTGCTACCAGCGACTTAACCCAGGTATTCGTCTATCCCAACCCCTGCTATGCCTCAAGGGGACAACAACTACATTTCAAGCGACTAACCGCTCAATGCACGATTAAGATATTCAACATAGTCGGTGAATTGGTCAAAGAGATAGAGCATAACAATGGCACAGATGAGGAAGTATGGACAAACCCAGGCAGCATAGCCTCCGGCATCTACATCTATCTCATCACCAACAACCAGGGCCAGAAAGCCATTGGCAAGCTGGGGATTATTAAATAATGGTAACTGGTTAAATGGTAATTGGTAACTGGTTAAATGGTAATTGGTAACTGGTTAAATGGTAACTGGTAATTGGTTAAATGGTAATTGGTTAAATGGTTACAAATCACCGGTTACCAATTACCAATCACCAGTTACCAATCACCAGTTACCAGTATTGGAGCAGAGTATGTAGTAAAAAAGGCAATTGCCTTACGGGCAGGGTATAAATCGGGTCCACAAGATAAAGGGTCAGGCTTAACCGCAGGTTTTGGTATAAGCTGGTGTGCTCCATTTAGTCTTGACTATGCCTATCAGCCGTATGATGAATTAGGCAATTCGCACTATGTATCGTTGCAAATACGATTCTGAAAACAAGTCTAACAAAAGAAAACATACATATCTTAATGAGACACAAATGACAATGAAAAATCAATATTGTCTTTTGTCCAGGTTTTATCAAGAGAGCAGACTGTATTGCCAACCCAAATACCAAGTATCGCTCCAGCAAAGACATCGGATATTCCATGCACATTTGCATGAAGCCTCTGGAGTCCAACCAACCCGGCAATAGTATAACTTGATACCTTCACTAAACGAGATGGATACTGATTAGATATAACCGTAGCTATAGTAAAGGCTGTTGAGGTATGTCCTGAAGGGAAGGCATCATGTCCACTAAAAGGAGCAAAACTATCCCACTCTCCTTCCCTCTGGGACGGACGAGCTCGGCCAAAGGTATACTTGAAAAATTTGGTTAAAGTTGTGTTAAATAGAGTTGATTCCATCAACAATAGAGGTGTCCTCTTCAGTTTGTTATCATTAGAAATCAATCCATAGACATAGAGTGATCCCATGGCCAGATAAAACTTACGGTTAGTTACACCTAAAGGTTCCACAATATTACCTATCTGGTCATAGTTCGTATTAATCAACCCGTTCTGTATCTTATTTTCCAAAGGCATTAATCCATAACTAATGCCAGAAACAAGGAGAAGTTTTTTGACATCTTTCCCATCCATCCTTAATGGGGATGTAAGGATATATGCTCCATCATATCCCAGGCTCATAGCTGCCTTCTTGCTCTTCTCAATCAATAAATTCCTTATTTCCTCTGCATAAATAAGATTGTTAGCGCCTACGAGCAGCAATATAACTAACAAATATTGTTTAACCTTTTTCATTTTAGTCTTTCTGAAAATCTCGACGGCAATAGTAAATTTAACCACAGATATACACAGATTAACACTGATAAATCCATATAATATCTGTGTTTATTTACTTCATCAACCTTTTTGCTTTTTTAAACTTACCTTTCTTCATTCAAAAATTCTTTTTAAGATACACACAGATAAAGAATTAGAAAATCTGAGTTTATCTGTGTGCATCTGTGGTTTCATATCTTATTTATCAGTGCCATCTCAACAAGTTAAGGTTTCCAAATAAAAAAATGATGCAAAATTTACTCTACACGACCATAGATTTAATTGCATATATCTAATTTTGAGGAGATTGAGGAAGAGGGGGAGCTCTCCTATTCAAAACCTTTTTATAAAGGAGACCTTGTGTGTAGAACCAAGATTATCAAAGGAAAGGTAGGCATAGTCAATTTGAAATCTTCCAGCTCGCAAACCACAACCAGCAGTAAACTTGCCAGAAGCAGCTCCCCCTCTATAACCTCCCCTGATTGCCACTGAGTTGTTTTGATCAATGGGGTAGGTGTATTCGGTGCCAAGCCTGATATTTGTATCAAAATCATTAGGGATATTTAGCTCCCCTGTTATCATAAGCCTCTCTTCAAAAAGCCTATAAGCACAGCCTATCTTGATGTTGAATGGTAGGGAGTCTTCTTCTTCCTTAAACTTGAGTGATGTGCCTAAATTCTGAAGGGATGCACCCAGAGTTAGCCCCTTGATAGAAGAAGGATGATACATACCACCAAGATCCAACGCCCAAGCGGATGCAGATTCATTCTTTATCTTTAATCTTATGAGCTTAAGGTTAGCGCCTACATTTGCATTAGTGTTTACCTGCCCGGCACAGGATAAAGTTATGGCCATATCCGATGAATCAAACTTGCCTAAATAGGTATTCTCATCCTTCCACTCCTCTATCTCCTTGACTTGAAGCATAGTTATACCTGCACCAAGTACCATATCTCTTGATGGTGCAGCAAAAGTGAGATGTTGAATGGCAATGTCCTGAAACCAACGGCCATACATTCCTCCAAACTGAGGGACATTAATCTTAGCCAGCCCGGCTGGATTCCAGCAGGAAGCATAAGGGTCACCATCTACGGATACATACGCCTCTCCCATAGCCAATGGTCGGGCACCCTGGCCTATTTTTAAGAATACTGCCCCTGACTCTCCTTTTCCTCTCCCATAAACAGAGGATGCCATTGTCAAAATCAATAGAATTAAAAATATTCTTTGCATCTTCTCATACCTCCTTTCTTATTTGCGAAACCTCTCGGATAAATTTAAGTGTTGATTTTATTAGCCCTTCCAAACAGAAGGAACAAGGATCAAGGTGCAAGGAACAAGGTCTTTCCCTACTCTTCACCTCTTGCCCTTTGATTTCACAAGTGCTGTTTCCAACCCCATTAGCATCTTTCTCTTTTCCATTCACCTTAATCCTTGAACCTCGAGCCTTGAACCTTTTTATCCGAAAACCTTCATTTGATAATAGCCATCTTGCCGCACTTATGATAGCCTCCACCTTCAATTATGTATATATAGACTTCTGATGCCACTACAGTACCTCCACTATTCTTTCCATCCCATTCTACATAATTCCATACACCTCTTGTCGCTGTATCAGTAAATTCTCTTATTAGCTCACCTGCAATATTATATATCTTAATATTTACTGTTGTTTCTCCTGTACCTGGAATTTGATACTTGATAATGGTTCCCCTGGTTGTTATACCATGACTATTGATTGGTATGCCACTGACAGGATTAAATGGATTGGGGTAGTTATAAGTAGTAATACCCGTAGTGGGTGCTGTGTTTATGACATTAAAGCCATATTTGACCAGTTTAAGCTCATCGTCTACCACCAGTCCAACTCTGGGACAATAGACCTTTTCACCTACCGCAGTTGGCTCAAGTGGAGTTGTCTCACGCACCTTCACACAGGCATTAAATATGCCTGCTTCAGTAGTTATTGTCAGTCCCATCTCCACATTCTCTCCACGATCCATAGCAACGCCTTCTGCTATTTCCTGGTAGTATCTCGAGCCCAGAAGGAAGATACCGGGCATCATAACACCAGGTTTGGCACCAGACACGCCTGCACGCCATGAGCCTTCGTGACTCACGATTTCTCCATTCTCGTATTTATCAACATTCTCGCCAAAGTAGTAAACGCTGTTGGTCCTTTTGCAGATGGCGTAGAAATTCCTTGAAACCTCAGTTAACTCGTTATTCTTCCATTCTCTGTCCTCGACAATTCCTGTTTTTACCACGCCAATATTGGGAAGTGATATGTTTTCGGTTTCGTAAAGAACGGTGCTTACAACTTTGAACTTATCTGCATTTTCCTCCCCCTCTAAAACTAATTGATAGCCTGGTTCGAGAATGAAGTAGGGATTTCTTCCTACTGCCATAAATTCGCAGTCCTCCAATCGAAAATCTGTGGTAAACTCAGGCTCCTGGGCCTGGACCATAGCGATGTCAACAGAGCTACCGGGCCAGATAAATGTTACACTTATGGCCATAGAAAATCCTACTATAGCCAATACCCTCTGTCCAAAATTGCATTTTGATTTCATCTTACTTACCTCCTTAATTTTAGTTAAAAATTTCACCTCCACCCTTTAACGGGTTAGGCTTGCATCATTTATATTAAACAGTGTTTGGCATCAAAATTTAAAAGAAACTTCACTCCCTTTTTGCCAAATTAACACTGGTATTTTTGCTTGCTTTTTGAGCAACAATTCCATTGATATAGTAGTCTACCAAAATCAAGTTAACGAGAAGATTACGGCAAGATTACTTTTTGGTAATGTTTGAAGATGGTAGTAAACCCCGTTAATGGTGATATAGACCAAAATCTTTGTTGACATAAGACAAAATTTTTGCTAAACTATCCTCAGGATGAGCAAATCCCGTTGGAAATATCTAATAATTGGAGAATTAATGAAAGAGAAGGAGTGAAACATTCAATAAAGTGAAGGTAACATCAAAAATGCTCAAAAACCAAATTCCTATCAGTGTTAAAGAGATTCTTATATCCCTATATGTCGCTTTATCCTTTATATTAATTACAGGAGTAATCTATCTCTTCCCTACAAAAACACATCCAAACCCTTTTGATACATTCCAGGATTGCCTTTTATTGATGTCGGTAGGAGTTTTTATCATCATCTTAGCTACAGTGCTTTTAAATCTATTAAGACCCGATAGGCTTCGTATTTTAGGAATATCGCTACTATATCTAATGTATCTTACGGTTGCTTTTGCCAGCTGGGCATATCTTAAACATGATGCTTATTCTAACTTTGTCTGGCATGGAATACTTGGTATTGCCTTGTTATTGACCATCGATTTAGATAAGACTTTTAACCAGGAAAACATAGAAAAGGTAGAAAAATTCCTAAGCATAACAATCAATATAGGTATGGCAATTTATGGTATCTGGGCTATATTGGTAGGCTATATTATTCTTAAAGGAGAGACTTATGATAAATTAGGCAATATCATATATACTACTTATACAGGTCTTGGACTATTCTGGCTTTATATGGAGATGATTACCAGAAAGACTGAATTACCATTACCAGAAAAATATGTATTGAATATTCTTCTTCCTATTTCTCAACAAAAGATAGATGAAAGAAGTTCTTTGTTTTTTGAGAAATTATTTATTAATCCCAGTGAAATCCAATATTATGTTATTACCAGTAACAAAAATACCCAATGGAAGGAATTAGATTTACGCACAGAACTGCGGAAAAAACATACTAATTATATTGCCTATTGCAACAGTAGAGGGGAAAAGGCATCTTCCTCAGAGCAATCAGTAGATGAGGAATTCCTTAGAAAGATTAACTTCCCTGAAACCCTGGGGGAGGATAATTCTCTTGAGGTTATAAGAAGTCTTTTAGCATCTGCTTTACGAGTAACGGTTAATCAAATAAGGAAAGAAGCTAAAAGCAAAAAGATCAATAACTTAATTCCAACTCAAACGATAAGAGGACAAGGAGAAGGGTACTCTTTCCACGCCGATATTCATTTCTTACCTAAGAATCCTCATTAAATAATTTTACCAAATACGGTATAAATGTCTTCAGATACGGTATAAATAATTGACTTTTAAAATCCTTGTAGTATACTAAAACATAGTTACTAATGAATATCACCTCAATAAAAAGTAACTTTATTGAGTTTACATATATAAAAAATTTAAACATATTAGGAGGTTAAGATATAATGGTAAAGTTTAGATTTAGTTTTTTAATTCTCATTATGATGGTTCCTCTGGTACTTATGGGATGTGCGGGAACCCAGGTCAAGGTTGATGAGCCTCAAATGAGTCTTCCCGCATATAGTGGTCCTAAGGCGAGGATAGCTGTGGCGGATTTTGATGTTAAAGTGGCTAAGGGAGGAGAAGAGATTGGAACAGGATTGAGGGAGATGTTAATTACAACCCTCATTCAAAGCAAAAGATTTTCTGTGTTGGAAAGACAAGTACTTAAAGCCCTTGAGAAAGAACAGGAAATTGCAGGACAAAAAGGAAAGACAACATCTGCTGATATCATTGTAACAGCCGCAGTTACAGAGTTTACGGCTGGAGCATCTGGTGTCAAAGGTGGTGTAGGTGGAGCTGTTCCAGGAGCCCTTATGGGTGTTTTAGCTGGTATGAAGAAGCATCATATGGCACTCGATATAAGGATTGTAGATGTCAATACAAGCGAAGTTTTGACTTCAACACGAGTTGAGGGTGAGGCAAGGGATGTGGATCTTGGAGCGTTAGCTGGGGGATTGGTAGGGTCAGGTGTATTAGTGGGAGGACTTAGCATGTATAAAAATACACCTATGGAAAAAGCCATAAGAATCTGCATCAGTGAGGCAGTAAAGGCAATCATCAATAATACTCCTCCTTCCTATTATAAATATTAGCCTTCTTATTTGGACTACCACAGCTTGCTGTGGCTATATTAGCGAAGCTAATATTTCTTTAGCCTGATAACTAACAGCTTTGCTGTTGAACATTAACAAGCTAATGTACTCCATAGTAATCGCCACTCCAATCGAGATATTGGGATAGGGTGGAAGAATAAAGAGTACTTTTTTAAGCTATATGCTCGACTTCATTAATTTTGATTCAAACTTTGATTTTAAAGAATAAAGGAGAGATGAATATGAAAAGATTTAATTGGTTGTTATTTATTTTGGTTTGGTTAACTGGAGGGTATTTACAAGGGAATAACTTAGCCATAGGTGCTGAAGTGGGTGATAAGGAGAAAGATTTCCATTCTTTGAAAGTTAGCAGTATGTCCACAAAAAGTTTGTCAACTGCAACTATAATGCTCTCAAATGAATATATAGAGGTTGCAATAAGAGAAAATGGGAATTTTACTATGGGAACAAAAAAAGGAGATCCAGACAATTCAGCGGATGATAATAAAAAACTGCTATTTGGTCATCCTTCTCCCTGGTCAGGAGCTACAACTATACGGATTGATGGAAACGATTATTGGAATTATGACCCTAATATAATAGGGACAATAACCAAACCTCCTTATAATTCTGGTAGTTCAAATATAACTGCATGGGATATTAGTGGAATCATAGCTACCCAAACCTTGATTCTTGTCAATAATCCCTATACAGGCAGGGAGGATATAGTGGAGATAAAATATACTCTCAGGAATGCTACTGCTTCTTCTCATAATGTAGGTGTAAGGGTGATGCTTGATACGAAGCTTGGAGATAATGATGGTGCATTAATTAAGGTGCCAGAAAGTGGTACCATCTATTATGAAAGAGAATTTACAGGAGAAAATGTTCCTATCTACTGGCAGGCATATGAGAATCTTGCAACTTATACTACCCGGGCACGAGGTATTTTACGGAACGAATTGATTACTTCGCCTGATCGCTTTGTGGTTGCTGATTGGCATCATATTAATAATGCTCCCTGGGAATTTACTCCTAATGTTACACTATTGATTGATGATGATAGTGCTGTAGGAATCTACTGGAATCCAGGGACAATTTCCCCTAGTGAAACAAAGGAGTTTATAACCTATTATGGGGTAGATAAAACGGGTTCCCTGACAACTCCACTTAGGTCTGATATAAGTGCACCAGTAGAGGTTATCCCTCCTGGTTCTTTTTCAATCACTCTATATTTAGAGAATTCAGTTCCAGATATAATTGGGACAGTTACAGGAATAAGTGCAATATTGAATCTTCCAGATGGATTAGAACTTGAAATAGGTTCATCTACACAACAATATCCTGATTTACCTCGGGAGAAAGGAGCTTATGCTCAATGGTCAGTAAAGGCAACTGGAGAGAAGGCAGGAACATTAACCTATTCTTTCTTTGTATCTATGACATCTCATGGGAGTATGACTGTTAAAAATACAATATATGTTTATGACCTCACTCCACCAACTACACCTATAGTAATCGACGATGGAACTTACACTACAAACAATACTCAATTACATGCAATCTGGAGGTCAGAAGACCTACAGTCAGGAATTGCAGAATATCAATATGGTATTGGTACTATACCAGGAGCAATAGATACCGTTGGCTGGACATCTGTTGGTACAGCTACAGAATGTACAGCTACAGGTTTAACACTGAACAATGGACAGAGATATTATTTTGTAGTAAAGGCAAGGAATTTGACAGGTGATTGGAGTGAATCCGGGACAAGTAATGGAATAACTGTAGATACTACTCCACCTGTAGGAACGCCTACTACACCTACTGATATAGGAGTTTATTCCACATCTACCACTATCACCTTTACCTGGACTCAAGGGAATGCTACTGACACAGAAAGTAGTATTGCGGGTTATTATCTCCAGGTAGGAATCTATCCTAATGGAAATGATAAGTTTGATAAGGATGTAGGAGATGTTTTGAGTAAGACAATTACTAACTGCCAGCATAGTTATACCTACTATGCGAGAGTAAGAGCAAAGAATGGAGCTGGATTGTATGGTTCATATTCAAGCAGTAGTGATGGGATAACGATAGATACTACTCCACCTGAGATTCTTAAGGTAACGGATGATGGAACATATACCACAGACCATACCAGTTTACACGCAACATGGGTTGGAACTGATACAGAATCAGGGATTGTAGAATACCAGTATGCTATTGGTACTACCTCCGGAGGAACAGAGATTGCTACCTGGACATCTACTGGTACGAATACAGAAATAACCCTTACTGGACTGAGTCTTGCTACTGAACAAACTTATTACTTTGCTGTCAGGGCAAAAAATGGTGCAGGGGTATGGAGTGGTACCAAGACCAGTGACGGAATAAAGGTAGAGAATGTAATTATATTTATTGACGACCCTTATGAAGTTAATATTGAACGAGATTACAATCAACTTAAGACTCTTACTGTCAAGAATATCGGAACAAAAACCTCCAACTTACGAGTTGAAATTCCTAACCCTTATGAAGATATTATTCTAAATTTCATTGGAGATGGCAGCGAAGACAATCCTGAATTCCCATTAGTTCCTGGTGAGTCAAAAGATGTAATCTTAGATATCCATGCCCAGGATGCGGCTACTTCTACTTATCAGTTTACTGCAAGAATTGTTACCACCAGAGAACCCAGTACAACTACAGACACCGCAAAGCTAACGATAAATGTTAGGCAACCTAATATAAACTGTGCAATAGAGATAGGAGCTGCTGCTACTCATACCCTAATAACAGAGGTAAGAGTTACAAATAATGGAGATACCCTTACAGATGTAGAGATTATTTTGGGAGATACCCTTACAAATAGTGTAGTTCTTCAGCCAAATATGGAGCATGGCAATTTAAGAAATGGAGACTCTTTTAATTTCTCTGCTATTCCACTTCTTGGTCAATTTGTAGGTCAACAGCCAGACTTTGAAGGAGCAATAACTGTAAATGCTTGTAAGAAGCCAGTAGCCACAAAAACATTACAGTTTAAGTCTAACTGGTCTGTATGGAAAGTAGAATTAAAAGATAGGATGTTGATTGCTAAAACATCAGATTGGTATTGTATCAATAGGCCCGTTATAACTACCCATTTTCAACTTCCTTCTGGTTTTGATATAGTGGATATAACTAAGGCAAATTTGACAATAAACTTCACACCTAAGTCTTATTGTAAAAACCATAATGTCTACATATATATCAATGATATGTCAGTAGGTACTTTAACAGAGACTGTTCCTACTGGTGAACATAACTTTTCAATAAACCCTTCTATTCTTCAGATTCCAGGAGATGGAGTACCTGGAGTATCAGATAACACTATCAAATTAGTCACTGAAGCTCTCAATAGCGGAAGTTATCTTGTTACTTCTGATTTTACACTCCATTTGTGTATAGGCACGGTGACCATATATGTTTGTGCTCCAACTTATGAAGAAGCTAAAGCAATTGCAGAAGATAATCCGTACTTCATTCCACAGCCTTCAACAGTTGAAGTTACAGTATCTAAAGAAACTGTAACTTTAGGAGAATCTGTTACTATTACTGCCGATTTAAAGTGTCCTCAATGTGAAGGGCTACCCGTTACAGCGTATTTTAGCACTGGCGAAGAGCCATTATCTTTTAACGATATTGGAGGAGGGAAATATGAAGCTAAATGGATACCCACCCAGCTTGGAGAAAAAGTCGAGGCAACAACATGTACTATAACAGTAAAGGTGGGAGCTTGTGAGAATTGGGTAGGAAGTTATAAAATAACATTACTCCCTTCTGAGGAACTTATCCTTGTAATGAAATATGCTCCAGTTCTATACCTTCACAATGAAGAAATTTATTCACCTAATCCTGTAAAATGGATAGATAATCACGCGTTCATTCGGGAATTTAAATCGGATAAACTCCTTGGACCTGCATCAGCTACTACTATTGGTAATTATTCTGAGTCAACTTATTTGGACTTTTACAATAGTGTAGATTTCCCGTCTCCTATGATTTATGCAAGAGTTACATCTGATGAATATCAAGGAAAGGAAAAGGCAGTGATTCAATATTGGTTCTTTTGGTCATATAATGATTTTCAAGAGTTCCCTAATAATGTTTTTGACCATGAAGGTGATTGGGAAATGATTGAGATAATATTTGACTCAATTTTGCCAGATGCAAAACCCGAATTTGTAGTATGTGCCCAACATAAGACAAAAGAGAGAAAAAAATGGTCAGAACTCACTGATTTTATAAATGAGACACATCTTCCAATATATATTGCTAAAGGTTGCCATGGTTCTTATTTTACACCAGGAGAACATACCCTAACATTAGAACATGCTTGGGAAGGACTTGAGGAAGAAATTTACATATTTTTAGTTACTGCTGGTGTAGGTGTTGGTATTGCTAAAGTTACTGCAAGAGCAGTAGTCCATTTTACAATCTGGGGATTAAAAATAGGATTACCCGTATCTACTATTCTCACAAGCGTTTTAAAGATTGTTTTAAAACTTCTTGATGTGTATGAAAGTATAAAATTGGCACTTGCAGAAGTTATTAACGATAAGATTAATTTTCATATTTCTTTGATACTACTGAAAGATTTTACTACTGACAATGGAAAGATTCTTTACCCATCTAATTTGTTTCCTTCCCAAAGCTACAAGATGGAATTAATGAATAGCCAAAATTGGATACAATACCCAGGACGCTGGGGAGAAATAGATTATTCAATTAAAGAATTAGGCTTGATACGAGAACATAATAGTGGTCCTCTTGGTCCCAAATACCAAGGAGAAAAATGGGAACATCCTATCGAGTGGGCGCGAAAATATGGAATAGGAAAAACTCTTGCTATTTCAATCGCTTCACCTGCGCAGTTGCATCTCTTTGATATTGAAGGTAGACATTTAGGTCTAAATCAGAACACTGACGAATTTGATTTTGAAATTCCAAACAGTTTTTATTTATCCCCATCTGAAGCTGTTCATGAACTTGCTATGATTTGTGACCCTGCCACTAATTCTACTTTTAAGATTCAACTCTGGGGTACAGAAACAGGACATTACGAATTATCTATACGAACCATAAATGCCAATGGTGAAATTGGAAGTGAACAAATATTAGAGGGAACAATTACTTCTGGGTTAGTTCTTGTGACAGAAGTAAAAGTAATTGATAGTACAGAAGGAACGATAACTGTTGGACCTGTATCGCCTCTTATTCCTTTAGCATTACCTAATCCACCTGCCAATCTTCAAACCACACCACTTTCAGATACTCAAATCAATATACGATGGCAAGATAATTCTCCTAATGAAGATGGTTTTGAGATAGAACGCAAAATTATTCCTTTGGGGACATATGCTTTAATTGCTACAGTTGGAAGTAATACTATTACTTATATTGATTCAGGACTTATACCAAATACTACTTATTCCTATAGAATGAGAGCATTTAACATATTTGGAACTTCAAATTATTCTAATGAAGCCACTGCTACTACTTTTCTGAGTCTTTATACCGGCACTATGACAGGTACGGTCATAAATTCATTTGATGGCACTCCTATCCCTAATGCCTTTATTGAAGTACTCCCACAGGGTACAAGTATAGTTGTAGGTAGTACTACCACTTCAAGTGATGGGATTTATATTTTAAGTGTACTTGAAGGCACTTATACTGTAAAAATTTCAGCAAAGGATTATAAACCACAAAGTAGAGAAAATATTGGAGTCAAGGTAGAAGAGATAAATACAATTAACTTCTCCCTTATTCCTATTAGTAAAACTCTTAATGATGTAATTATCTATCCTAACCCTTGCAAGCCGCATTTACCAGGGCATGATAAGATTATATTTGATAATTTGACTTCAGCATGTAAGATACAGATTTATAATATTGCAGGGGAAATTGTTTACGAGAAGGAATTTACTGATACTCAAGGTAAGGAAGAGTGGTATCTCAGAAACCAATCTGGTAAAGAGGTATCTACGGGTGTGTATTTTTATGTGATTACTAACCCTGCTGGTGAGAAGGTGGTGGATAAATTGGCGATAATTCGCTAAAACCGCAGAGACGCAGAGAAAAATTCTAACCTTTAAATTTTAAACAAATTCCAAAAAATTCGTGTTCATTCGTTAAATTCGTGTCATTCGTGGTAATAAAAGTTTTAATGTGAGATTTTTTCAAGTTTGCCTCGAATAGCATTCATTAATTTTTTATGTTCTAAATGGTCTTTTATTTGATATACAACGGCAATAATTAATACACCAAATAGGAAGATTTTAAAGATTATCTCTATCATTATCAATTATCTCCTTTTTCAATTAATTTTCTTACTAAATATTGATACTCTTTACGGTACAAACTTAACTCTTTACTCAAATACCAAATATGTGAAAGGAGGAATAAAATTACTACTGTCAACAATACATCAACAGTTCCAATTTCTTTTATTGCATCAAAAATTGCTTTAATAGCCACAGTTTTTATTATGCCATACATCTCAAGATTTGTCAACTGTTTTTTGTAATAATATCACTGGTGAGAAGATAGTGGATAAATTCGTGTTCATTCGTTAAATTCGTATCATTCGTGGTAATAAAAAGGTGTAACCCAACTTCATGAAAAAATCGCTAATTCAGGATATTTTTCACTGTCTCTAAAAATATAAGTCCTGTTATATCAGCAACTTGCACATTTTGGATTCGTCAAAATCGGTTTGTAGTGCCAAAATCT
>JBFLXS010000026.1 GCA_040755795.1 bacterium
GGATGACACGGATTAAACGGATGAGCACGGATTTTTTATTTTTTAGTAATCGGATTGAGCGGATTAATCGGATTTCTTTTCTGTTTTTTTATCTGCTCAATCCGCTAAATCCGCTTACTACTTATTTTCATTCTCCTTTGTGTCCACTGCCTGTGGGCATGAGCGTTTCTCCTGGATTAAAAACCTTAATATTCTCAGATTCAGCAAGTTGATTGAGGTCTAATCATTATCCGCACTTACATTTAGATGTATATCTTTCTAAGGCTAATTTTTCTTCCTGCACAAACCTCACCTGTCTCTGTATTAACTCATCAAAATCAACTAAATGCCCATCAAATGTAGGTCCATCAACACAGGCAAACTTTGTTTGCCCATCTACGGTAACTCGACACGAACCACACATCCCCGTGCCATCAACCATAATCGTATTTAAACTAACTAATGTCGGAACATCAAATTTTTTAGTTACCGCACAACTTGCCTTCATCATCGGCAATGGACCAATGGCAATGACTAAATCTGGCTTTTCCTGTGTTTCCAATAATCTCTCTAAAACCTTAGTAACAAAGCCCTGTTCACCATACGAACCATCATCGGTGCAGATATAAAGTTGATTACTGATGGCATTCATTTCTTGTTCTAAAATAACTAAATCTTTAGTTCGAGCACCAATAATGGAGGTAATTTCAGTTCCAGATTTGTTTAATGCCTTTGCTTTAGGATAGATAGGTGCCACACCTACACCCCCAGCCACACAAAATATCCTTTTGTGTGAACCAGTTACTTCGATATGTTTCCCGAGAGGACCTACAAAATCCTGGAGATAATCCCCTGCCTTTAGTTTGCCCAATTGTTTGGTTGTCTTCCCTACCTCCTGAAAAATAATACTTACCGTTCCCTTTTGTGCATCGTAATCATAAATAGTTAGTGGTATCCGTTCACCAGCCTTATCGATTCTCAAGATGATGAATTGCCCTGGTTGGCAAGACCTTGCTACTTTGGGCGCATCAATAACAAATAATTTTATCTCTTTTGCTAACTCTTTGGTAAATAATATCTTATACATTTTTTCTCCTTCCCTTGTTTCCTTTTTAAAATTGTAACCGTTCAGCCACAGAGGCACAGAGTTCACAGAGAATTAAGGAAATTAGCCACAAATGGACACGAATTAACCTCTGCATCCTATAAATGTAGTGCGAACCTTTAGGTTCGCCTTTTGGCTTGCCAGAAGCGAGGCTAAAGCCTCGCACTACAAATCTTTTTATTATTCGTGTTCATTCGTGGTTATATATTCCCTCTGTGTTCTCTGTGACTCTGTGGCTATATCCTGAACGGTTATCATTATTGACCTTAAATCCTAAATGCACCGTTGCCACCCCAAAGCTCAAATCAAAATATTGGACAGCCACAAATCCCGCTTTTTCCATTAATACCTTTAGTTGTTCTTTGTCTGGCAGGTATAAATCCAGAGACTGGGGAAGATAACTATAAGGTTCTTTATTCCCATGAAATATTTTCCCCAATAAAGGTAGGACATGATAAAAATAGATTTTATGTCCCCCTTTAATAAGTATATTCTCTGGTCTCCCTGCGTCTAAGGTAATTAATCTTCCACCTGGTTTCAGTATCCGATTAATTTCCTTAAATACCTCATCAATATTTAGATGTCGCAATCCAAAGCCAATTGTGACAACATCAAAGGTATTGTCTGCAAACGAAAGAGAGGATATATCTTGCTTTTTCAGTTCAATCCTCTCCTCTAGTCCACTTTTCTCAATCTTTTTTCTTCCAATTTCAAGCATCTCATCACAAAAGTCTATTCCAATTACTTTCACTTGAGGATTTTCTTTAGCCGCACAAATACCACAATCCCCTGTTCCGCAACAGAGGTCAAGGATTAAATCTGTTGGTTTTAGTAATGCCTTTGAAATAGCGAATTTACGCCATTTATGATGAAGTCCAAAACTGATTATTTGATTTAACCTATCGTAGTCCCTGGCGATATTTGAAAAAAGTCTTTGAACATAATATTGTCTTTTGTCTGACATTGTGAACTCATTTAGAGCTTTTATATTATCATTAATAGGAGATAATGTCAATAAAAAATTGGTAACCGTTCAGGTAATCCTTTACCGTCCCGAAATTTCTATCTCTGGTGAATAGATTTTAATTTTTTCTCTGCGTCTCTGTGTCTGTGCGGTGAACGGTTACTGTAATTTAAAACCCCCATATTTACGAACATGGTCAACTAATCCGCCATCTTGCAAGATATTAGTCATTATCTCTGGCAATCTGGAGAAATAAGAGGTTGTGCCTTTTGTTTGATTAATCAGGCATCCTTTTTCTAAATCTACCTCTAATTCATCCCCTTCAGTTATATCTTTAGTTTCACATTCAATCACTGGTAGTCCGACATTAATTGCATTACGGAAGAATATTCGAGCAAAAGATTGAGCAATGACACCACTAATTCCGGCTAATTTAATAATGGTTGGGGCGTGTTCTCTACTTGAACCCAGTCCAAAATTCCTTCCGGCAACAATAAAATCACCAGGTTTTATTTTCGAGGCAAATTCTGGGTCTGCATCTTCCATCACATGTTTAGCCAATTCCTGTAGATTAGACCGCAAATGGAAATATCTACCCGGAGCTATCAAATCTGTGCTTATGTCATCACCAAATTTATGTCCCTTACCTTTTAGTATCATTGATATACCTCCTCGTATTTACCATTATTGTAAGCGTTCAGGGATATAGCCACAGAGTCACAGAGAACACAGAGGGAATATAGCAGTTATTAGTCAAAATTTTACTCAGAGTGGATAAGGGAAAAATCCCAAATCCCAAGCACCAAATCTCAAATAAGCACCAAATTCCACATACCAAAAAGCGAATTAGAGATTAGTGAATTAGAGATTAGATTTTACTAATTCGCTAATTCGCTTAATTCACTAAATAGAATTTGGAATTTGTGATTTGGAATTTCAGAGCCATATCTATGTCAAATTTCGATTAATAAGTGCTATAATTCGTGTCCATTTGTGGCTAATTTCTCTAATTCTCTGTGAACTCTGTGCCTCTGTGGCTGAACGGTTACCCTTATTTATTCTCCTTCAGAAATAATTGAGCTTAGGAAAACTCCTGGATAATAAAACCCCAAAATTTGTTTATAATTATATCCTAATTCTGCCATTGATACTGCCCCTTGTTGGCAGAGTCCAACTCCATGTCCCTTACCGATACCTTGAAAAGTAACCTTGTCCCCATTTGTGCGGATGGTAAAGATAGTGCTCCATATTTTGTCTGAACCCATTATTAATCGAAACTTAGAACTTGAAATCGTCAATTCTCCATTTCCATTTTTAATTATAACTTCTTTTACCCTCCCACCATTGGTGTTAGAACTTGCGGAAATAGAAGATATATTACTAATATTAAAACCATTGCGGTTAAGTATATCTTTAATTTCGGATAATGAGAAAGTTACATCCCATCCTTTATTAGATTTTCTACAAAATGGGTCATAAACTTCTTGTAAATAAGGAATATCTTGTCCCCAAACTGACTGTGCACTTGCGGTTATACCTCCACACCAGGCATGATAAAATGTGGAAGCGACATCTCCTTCAAAGGTTAATATTTGTCCTTGAGTGGAATCAACCGCATTGATTGTCTTTTCTGATTCGACATCCATACCTTTATATACCTGGCAATGAATCTTTGAACATAAATTATATCCTTCTTCTTCATGTTTTTTAAGATTATCTATGGCAAATGTTCTGGCAATGATGGCTTGAGCCTTTAAAGCCTCAATTGGCGCTTTATCTGTCATCTCAGGTTTTATCACTCCATAAAGATATTCTTCTAAATCTACAACATTGATAACCTTAATTCCATCCCTACCTGTTCCTATTTCTATTTCACCGCGATATTTATTGCCATTTACAAGGATATTTGCCCCAACAATAGGTCTTACCCGAATAGAACCAGTTATTATTCCAACATCTTTCACCTCTAATCGACTTTGATTAAGTTTTATAAAACCATTTTTCCAACCATAGGTAGTTAATAGTATTTCATCAGTTGCCAGGTCAATCAGCTCAAGATAACCTGTACTACTAATATTAACTGCTGTTTCACCATTGAGCAGTCCTATTCTAAGGTTAATCGCTTCTAAATCTTTGCTTAAACTTAATATGATTAATATTAAAAATATTTTTTTCATTTCTCTCTCTTAACTTGAAGGTTTATCTCCGACCAAATAGCCAAAAGATGATAGATAAAATTATACTAATTAAAATACAGGTGGTAACAGGGAAATAAAAACTAAAATGCTCTTTCTTTATAAAAATATCACCTGGCAGTTTGCCAATAAACGGAAATTTATTGGCTAATAAAAATAGCCCACCAACTACTATTAAAATAATACCTGTAAGGATTAAGAATTTACCTGCGAAACCTGTCATTTTAAAATGGCCCTCCTATCTCAAGAATAAATAATGCTACCCAGATTAAAAGCATTATTACACCGAGCATAAGGAAAATTTGATTCGGTCTGTGCGTAAGTTTTTTATTTGAATAAGCCAGGATAAGCAAAAAAAGTCCAAAGAAAAAGAACGAACCTACTACAGGAGCTGATTCTTGCATAGAGAATTCACCTTCCTTTAATTGCCTCGTTTATCCATTTTTTGAATGTATTCATTTCATGTAACCGTTCAGGATATAGCCACAGAGTCACAGAGAACACAGAGGGAATATATAACCACGAATGAACACAAATACAAAAGGATTTGTAGTGCGAGCCGTTAGCTTCGCTTCTGGCAAGCCAAAAGGCGAACTTAAAGGTTCGCACTACATTTATGGGATGTCAGAGGTTAATTCGTATCCATTTGTGGTTAATTTCTCTAATTCTCTGTGAACTCTGTGCCTCTGTGGCTGAACGGTTACTTTTTAATCATGATAATAACCTCCTCATTAAAATTAGCGATTACTATTTGCACTATATTTTTTCAATTCACTCTCAAACTCTTGCGCGGGGATTTGGGTAATACCTAATTCTTTTGCCTTATCCAGTTTAGAGCCTGGTTTTTCTCCGACTACTAAAAAGGAGGTCTTTTTAGTAACTGAAGAGGATGTTTTTCCGCCTAATTTTTGAATTAATTCTTCAGCTTCCTGTCGTGTCCAATCTTTTAGACTTCCCGTAATAACAAATTCCTTGCCTTCATAAGGCATTGGATGAGTAGAGATAGGTGCAGACACACATAGATTTACTCCTGCTTCCTTTAATTTCGAGATTAAATTTTTAGTTTGAGGTTGATTAAAGAAATTGATAATACTTGCGCTTACCTTAGGACCTATGTCTTCAATCTCTAACAACTCATCTTCACCTGCGGCGATTAATCTTTCCATTGTGCCAAATCTACGGGCTAAAGCAATAGAAGTTTGTGAGCCAACATGAAATATGCCAATGGCGTTGATTAATCTATCCAGAGGTTTGTTTTTAGTAAGTTCGATATTATTAATCAAATTATCCACGGATTTTTCACCCCAGCCTTCAAGGGATTCCAATTCTTCTCGATGTTGCCAGAGCCAATAAATATCGGTTAATTCTTTAAGGAATCCTTTTTCTACTAATTGTTCTACTACTTTGGTTCCTAATCCTTCGATATCCATACAGCCTCGTGAGGCAAAGAATTCAATACGGCGTTTAAGTTGAGCCGGGCAATTCACACCAGTGCAAAAACTCCTTGCCTCTCCTTCTGGTCGATAAACCTCTGCCCCACATACCGGACAATTTTTTGGGAATTCAAATATTTTACCTCGCTCTTCACTTTTAACCACACCAATTACCTTAGGAATTACCTCACCACTTCGTTCCACGATAACCTTATCTCCAATCCTGATATCCTTTCGTTTAATCTCATCTTCATTGTGGAGTGTTGCCCGACTGATGGTTACGCCGGCTAATTTAATTGGCTCTAACATTGCGACCGGGGTAAGTGCTCCGGTTCTTCCAACTTGAACGATAATCTCTTTTAAAACTGTTGTGGCTTGTTCTGGGGTAAATTTGAATGCCACAGCCCATCTTGGGCTTTTTGCAGTAAAACTTAGTTTTTTTTGCTCCTCTAAATAGTTTATCTTAATAACCATCCCATCGACATCATACCTTAATTTATCTTTTTTCTCTTCCCATTCCTGGCAATAATCAATTACCTCCTCTATCCCCTGACACAGTTTATAATGAGGGCAAACGACTAATCCTAAATTTTCAAATTCCTTTAATGTCTCAGACTGAGTTTTAAAGATTTCTTTTTCTGCAATTCCTAAGGAATGAATAAAGACATTGAGGTATCTTTGGGCAACGATTTTTGGGTCTAAGAGGTGAAGAGAACCAGCAGTTGCATTGCGGGTATTAGCAAATGGAGGCTCATTTCGATTAATTCTTTCTTGATTAACCTGTTCAAACCGCACCTTATCCATATATACCTCTCCACGAACCTCCAGATTAATGGGTTTATTTAATTGTAATGGAATCGTTCGTATTGTGCGTAAATTAAGGGTAATATCATCACCTACCTCACCATCACCTCGGGTTAATCCCTGGACAAAAACACCATTTTCATACTTTAGAGAGACACCCACGCCATCTATCTTTAATTCAGTAACATATTCTATTGTTTGTTTGTTTAACCATCTGACTACTCGTTGATGAAATTCCTTTAATTCATCAATGGAATAGGTATTATCCAGACTTAGCATTGGCACTCGATGTCGAACTGAGGTAAATTCCTCCAATGGTTGTCCACTTACCCGTTGTGTGGGTGAATCTGGGGTAATGCATTCTGGATGTGCGGTTTCTAATTGAATTAATTCTTTTAGTAATTGGTCATATTTGTAATCGGATATTTCCGGGGCGGCCTCGACATAATACTTGTAATCGTGGTATTTAATCAATGCCTTTAACTTTGAAATTTGCCCCCTGTAATCTTCCATACTATAAAAGATACTACAAAATTGGCAATTTGTCAAGGAAAAACAGTAACTGTTCAGGGATATAGCCACAGAGTCACAGAGAACACAGAGGGAATATAGCAGTTATTAGTCAAAATTTTACTCAGAGTGGATAAGGAAAAAATCCAAAATCCCAAGCACCAAATCTCAAATAAGCACCAAATTTCACATACCAAAAAGCGAATTAGAGATTAGTGAATTAGAGATTAGATTTTACTAATTCGCTAATTCGCTTAATTCACTAATTCACTAAATGGAATTTGGAATTTGTGATTTGGAATTTCAGAGCCATATCTATGTCAAATTTCGATTAATAAGTGCTATAATTCGTGTCCATTTGTGGCTAATTTCTCTAATTCTCTGTGAACTCTGTGCCTCTGTGGCTGAACGGTTACGAAAAACAAGTGGCGGGGCAATGGGTCAGTTATTTGGGGAAAGTTCTCCTGATAATGAGTGTCAGCAGTGTCAGTGTCAGTTTAAAGTGTTGTTCCAATCATTCTGACACTGACACCGCATCTATCCTTCTTTCATCAGCGGTAATTCCTGCAATGTGGTGTAGATTGCTCCTTTTGGCGTCAATTGGCTCCCCATTACCTCTATCTTAGTCACCTCCATCTGACCAAAATCTGGAGGTTTTAGGGTAGAGATTAATTTAGACAAATCATCTTTCCTTTGAGGACTTTTTATCCTCCCTAATGTTAAATGGGGAATAGATTCTCTTTGTTCGATTGGAAATCCAAGTCTAAGTAAGTTATTGTCTATTCGTGTGGATAATTCTATACATTCTTCTTTGCCTTTATCCACGCCTACCCAGATTACCTTTGGGCTTGATAAACTGGGAAAAGCCCCAACTGAAGTCAGGGAAAGTGTAAATTGCTTAAAATCCGAGGTTGCCTCCAGAACCATTTGATATACCGACTCTAACTGTCCAATAAGACAATTGCCCAGAAATTTTAAGGTGATATGCATACCATCAGGATTTACCCATTTAACATCAGCATTAGCCTTTTTTAATTCTGATTGAAACTTGCTTAATGTCTCCTTAAGTTGGGGTGACATTGAGATAGCCACGAAAGTTCTTACTTCTATCATTTTAATAACTCCCTTCTGACCATATCTAAGGCGGCACAGGCAGCCTTTTCTTTGATTTCTTCTCGTTCTCCAACAAACCTGAATTCCTTAACATTCAAATTATCATTTATGGATAAACCAATATATGCCAGACCAACCTCATTGCCTTCTGGTCCTGCATAACCAGTTATTCCCAGACCAATGTCTGTTTTCATCAACCTGGCTATTTCTTTAGCCATCATCGTGGCAATTTCCCGACTAACTATCCCGCATTTTTCAATTATCTCTCTGGGAATATTTAAAAGATTAATCTTTATTTCTTTCTCATAAGCGACTATTCCACCACGATAATAAAGAGAACTACCCGGCACATCCGTAAGTTTATTAGAAAGTAATCCACCGGTGCAGGATTCAGCCACGGCTATGCTAAGTTTCCTTAGATAAAGTAAATAACCTACTACTTCCTCTAATCTCTCTCCATCTACGCCATAGATATTATCCTGTAATTTTATGCGGATTTCTTTTTCAGCGGCAGAAAGTAAGGCTTGTGCCATCCGCTCTACTTTTGCCGTAATCTTAATTTCGAGGTCAATACTTCCATCAAGATTATTCACCAGATTCAATTTTACACTATCGCTTTCACCGATGTGGCCACCTAATGCTTTCTTAATTTCTTCCTGGGTTAACCCAATTATTTTTAAAATCCTGAATTTACTAACTTCTTCTTGCATTTTTTTCATTCATCTAAGATAATTGTGCCATCTTTACTTCATTTTCCTCTATCTCATTACAATTAATATATTTTTTATAAAATGAAGTATAATACAAGTCAATATCCCCGCGGCACAATCATCTATCATTATTCCCAATCCACCTTGAAGATTTTGTAATTTACGAATGCCCAGTGGTTTTAAGACATCCATTGCCCGGAATAACACAAATCCTATCACGATAAAAGAAATATGCAATGGGAGAAGAAACATACAAAAAAGATAACCAATAATTTCATCTAAAACGATTTTTTTTGAATCTTTTTCTTCAAAGAGAATTTCTGCCTTTGTGCAGAACCAGATGCTTATTATCGTTAAGATTATAACCAGTAAAAAATACCACAAATCAGGATTAGAGAAACGATGGCATAGGAAATAAATAAGTAAATAAAGTGGGATACCTCCAAGAAGTGTGCCGAGCGTGCCTGAAGCAAATTTAGAATATCCAGAAAAAAAGCCACTGGCAATAAATTTAATCGCAAAATTAAAAGCATTTTCTACCTTTGAGTCTTTATATTTCGCCTTTCTTATTTCTTCATTTGTATGTAAAATCTCATTCATTTTATCAACCTTAATTGTACTATATTTTCACTCTTTAGTCAACTAAAATTTCATCTTGTTAGACATCATAAAGTTTACTATAAAGTCCTCCCTGTTTTAAAAGTTCATGATGTGTGCCTAATTCGATTATTTTACCTTTATCTACCACAGCAATTTTATTGGCATTTATGACGGTTGATAGGCGGTGGGCAACGACAATAGTTGTCTGGTGCTTCATAATTTCGGATAATGATGCCTGGATTAGTGTTTCAGATTCAGAATCTAATGATGATGTTGCCTCATCTAAAATTAATATTTTTGGTTGACGAATAATCGCTCGGGCAATTGCTAATCGTTGTCGTTGACCACCCGAAAGTTTTACCCCCTGCTCACCTATTTGAGTATCATAGCCATCTGGCAGGCGAGTAATAAACTCATGGGCATTAGCCACTTTAGCCGCTTCAACTATCTCATCAAAACTCGCATCAATCTTGCCATAAGCAATATTTTCTTTCACACTACCACTGAATAAAATAATCTCTTGTGGCACAACACCTATTTGCTGACGGAGACTATCTGTTTTAACCAATTTAACATCATAACCATCTATCATTACCCTGCCAGAATTAGTGTCATAAAGTCTTGAGATGAGGTTAATAATAGTTGTTTTCCCATTTCCAGAAGGACCGACAATCGCCAATATCTCACCCGGATTAACCTGTAAATTAATGCCGTTTAAGACCAATTCATCCTCATATCTAAAAAAGACATTTTCAAATTCTACCTTACCGACAATCACAGGTAATTCTCTTGCTTGAGGGGATTCTGCCATCTGAATTTCCGTATCGACGACCTCAAATATGCGTTCGCAGGCGGCCATTGCTCGTTGGATGACTAAAACTACCTGGGTCAATTTCTTAATTGGGGAAGACATTGTGGCTAAATAAAGTCCAAAGGCAATTAAATCCGCAACCGTCAATGCTCCGGTAAGAACCTGATATGCACCAAACCAAATAACTACAATCGTCCCTGTCGTGCTGAAAAAATGCACCAGGGGAGTCGCCGCCGCAGTAATTTTTACCCCTTTGAGAAATGTATTAAAATATCTTTTGTTTATCTCATTAAACCGTTGTTGCTCATAAAATTCCATCGCAAAGACCTTGACAACATGAATACCAGAAATGAACTCTTGCAAGCCAGTGGTTACTTCTGCAATTCTATTTTGAATTCTAATGCTTATTTTCTTCATCTTTCGGCCAAGGATAAAGATAGAAAGGGCAATAAAAGGCGTAACAATCAGGGACAGGAGTGCTAACTGCCAATTAAGATAAAATGCAACACAAACCGCTCCTAATAAAACTAAAGGTTCTTTGAGTATATTTACGACACCAAAAATAATGAAGTTCTCTAATAAAGCGACATCATTGATAATTCGAGATATTATTTCACCTGTATGTCTATCCTTGTAGAATTTTAACGAGAGGAAGGTAAGATGTTCGAATATGGTCTGGCGAAGGGTAAAAATTACCTTTTGCCCAACATAACTCATTAGAAAGTCCTGTCCATACTGAGCTAATGTCCAGATAACAACCGTCCCAAGTGCGGCGCACATTGTCAGGTTTAATTGAACAACATTTTGTTGGGATAAGGCATTAGCAAGGACAACCTTGATAAACCAGGGTAAGGCAAGGGTAGTAATTGCCACAATCAGCATACAAATTAAGGCAAAATACAGGTGTAGTTTATGTGGAATGAGGTATCTAATGAGCCGTTTATATAAAATCATCGTTCCTCCTGAAAATAATGTTAAAAATAGCACGCGGATAACGCGGATTTAACGGATTTTCGCTGATTTTTTTCTCTTTTTTCTATCTTCTATCTTATATCCGCGAATATCCGCATCATCAGCGTCATCAGCGTGCTATTATTTTTCATCGTCATTTGTGTAGTGGTTGAATAGTTACCATTATTCTTGAAAAGGCACGAGTGCCTCGAGATAAGTATTGAATGTCCGTGAATCAAATAACACAAATCGAACTTCTCTAATGGAGGTATTCACTTTCAAGAAATCAATGACCGCCTTAAGGGCAATGGGTGCGGCTTTTTCTACCGGATAACCATAGACGCCGGTGCTAATAGATGGAAATGCAATCGAAGAACAGTTATTTGCCACTGCGAGCTTCAGGCTTTCAAGATAACAACTACGGAGTAATTCTGGTTCTCCTTGACTACCACCCTGCCAGATAGGTCCAACCGTATGAATAACATATTTAACGGTGAGATTACCTGCCGTAGTAATCACTGCCTTACCCGTCGGCAGAAGTCCCTGTGCAGAGCGAATCTTCTTACATTCCTCAAGGATAGCACTTCCCCCGACACGATGAATAGCACCATCAACACCGCCGCCGCCCATTAATCCCGGGTTAGCCGCATTAACAATGACATCTGTTGTCTCCTGAGTAATATCCCCTTGAACTAAAGTAAGTATTGAGTTATTAATTTGCTTTTGAGTCATTCATCTCACCTTCACTATTATACTCTAACAGAATTTCGCCGTTTTGTCAACAAACTTTTTATTAAAGAAATTTGCTAAATTTACCGATTATTATAATGTATGGATTCACCAAAGATTATTATAAGAGGGGGTAAGAGGCTTACAGGTAAAGTTAAAATTTCAGGGTCTAAAAATGCCACACTACCTATTTTAGCCGCGACTATTCTTATTCCAGAACCAATTACATTAACAAACTTACCCTCTCTTGTGGACATAGAGACGATGTGTGAGGTATTAAATCTTTTAGGGGCTAATGTTGAGGGGAAAAAAGAGTCAGCAGTTATAAATACCGTTAGTTTAGACCAATATGAAGCCCCTTATGAGCAGGTGCGCAAGATGCGTGCCTCAGCATTAGTTATGGGTGCTTTATTAGCCAGATTTGGTAAGGCGTATGTTCCTTTACCCGGGGGATGCAATATCGGATTGAGACCGATTAATCTTCACTTAGATGGACTAAGCAAATTGGGTGCGGAAATAGTTACGAAAGAAGGATATGTGAAATTATCGGCTAAAAAATTAATTGGCACAGAAATATATCTTGATTTTCCTTCAGTTGGGGCGACGGAAAATTTAATGATGGCGACTTCAATGGCTTGCGGGAAAACAATTATTGATAATGCCGCAAAAGAACCAGAGATTGTAGAACTGGCTAATTTTTTAAATAAAGCCGGCGCCAAAATTGAAGGTGCGGGTTCGGATACGATAAAAGTTACCGGAGTAAAAGAATTGAAATCTACTTCATTTCAAATTATCCCGGATAGAATAGAAACAGGAACTTACGCCATTGCCGCAGCTATCACTAAAGGAGATATTACTCTTGAGGGGGCTGATTTTGACCATCTCCATACGGTTATGACTAAATTAGAAGAGGCAGGGGTAATATTTGAAAAAAAAGATGCTCAGATGCGTGTTTATGTAAAAAAAGACCTTATGCCAGCAAATATAAGAACTATGCCTTACCCTGGATTTCCAACAGACCTTCAGGCACAATTTATGACGCTAATGTCTATTACTAAAGGAATGAGTATGGTTATAGAATCGGTATTTGAGAATAGGTTTATGCATGTCAGTGAATTATGTCGTATGGGAGCAGATATTAAGGTAGATGGACATACCGCAATAATACGCGGTGTCGAGACTTTAAGTGGAGCTCAGGTTAATGCGACAGATCTGAGAGCAAGTGCCGCATTGATTTTAGCCGGGCTGGTGGCTAAAGGAGAAACCCAACTATCCGGCATACATCACCTGGATAGAGGCTATGAATGTATGGAAGAAAAATTATCTAGACTGGGGGCACAAATTAAACGCATTGCTGGAGGAAAAGATTATGATTAAAGGAATATACACCGGTGCAATAGGAATGCTTGCCCAATGGACAGATTTAGATGTTGTCGCAAATAACCTGGCGAATATAGATACCGCTGGCTATAAAAAGGATGAAACTATATTTACACCATTTGATTCTATTTTTCTCCATCGCCTTTATGATAATTATATTATGACCAGAGAAGGCTATCTTGACCAAAGACCAAAAGTTGGTCCTGTAGGCACAGGCGTAGGAATAAGTGAAATAGCCACTTTATATTCACAAGGACCTATTCAAAAAACCGATAATGACTTTGACCTGGCTATTGGAGGAAAAGGCTTTTTTACGATTGAAGGACCTCAAAATAAGATTTTTTATACCCGTAATGGCACATTTACTATCGATTCAGAAGGATATTTGGTGACGAAAGGAGGTTATAGAGTCTTAGGGGTAAATGGATATATTCAAATTGCTCAAGGTAAGTTCCAGGTTCAAGAAAATGGCAAGGTAATAACAGGAGAGAGAGATTGGAAATCTCCACAAGAAATAGACGGACTAAAAATAGTTGATTTTGAAAACAGAAGAGGATTGAAAAAAGTGGGTAATAGCTTATTTGAAGCAACTCAGTATGCAGGTGAACCTCAAGTTGTCGCTCAACCTAAAATTTTGCAAGGTTACCTTGAAAAGTCAAATACCAATCCAATCGAAGAAATGGTAAAAATGATTGAAATTCAACGAATATATGAAATTAATCAACGAGCAGTAAGCTCTTTTGACGATACACTACGAACAGCCGTGACAGAAGTCAGCAGGGTTAAATAAAGTCGTAAGTCGTAAGTCGTAAGTCGTGTAAGTCGTAAGTCGTAAGTCGTAAGTCGTAAGTCGATTCTTATACATTAAAAAATTAGTAGGGAGAAGATATGAAATTTGAAAAGTTCGAGGATATAAAAGCATGGCAAATTGCAAGAGAGTTAGTAAAGGATATATACAGAATTACAGACAATGATAGATTTTCTAAGGATTTTGGTTTAAAGGATCAGATTAGAAGAGCAGGAATATCTATAATGTCCAATATTTCTGAAGGATTTGAACGCGGGTCTGATAAGGAGTTAAATCAATTTCTGAATTATGCGAGAGGATCTGCCGCTGAAGTTAAAAGTCAGATATATATTGCGTCAGATTTGTACTATATAACCAGTAATGAGTTTAAAGAATTATACAACAAATGTACAGATATTTCCAGGTTAATAATGGGATTTATCAAGTATCTTAAAAAGACATAAGACTTACCGACTTACGACTTACGACTTACGACTTATATCTAAAAGGAGGTATATTAAAATGATGCGTTCATTATGGACAGCGGCCACAGGTATGGCTGGACAACAATTTAATCTCGACACTATTGCCAATAATCTGGCTAATGTTAATACCGCTGGATTTAAGAAGTCACGAGTAGATTTTGAAGACTTAATCTACGAAATCTTAAAATCACCGGGTACACCTATTGCTACTGGAAGCGTTCTTCCTACGGGCATCCAGGTAGGACACGGAGTATCTATTGCCGCCACTCAAAAAATCCATACACTTGGAAACCTTCAATCAACTCAAAATCCTTTGGATATCGCTATAGAAGGAGAAGGATTCTTTCAGTTACTTCTACCTGATGGGTCAACAGGTTATACGCGAGATGGTTCTTTTAAAATGGACCAGGAGGGTAAATTAGTTACTTCTAATGGATATATTTTACAACCAGAAATAGTTATCCCGCCTGGAACTACCCAAATTACCATTACTGAAGATGGGAATGTGTCAGTCATTATCGGAAATGATACAAAAACACCTCAGGAAGTAGGTAAAATTGAATTAGTTAGATTTGCCAGTCCACCTGGACTAAATCCTATCGGTAAGAATGTATTTAAAGATAGTGCCTCAAGTGGTGACCCGGTTACCGGGACAGCAGGCACTGAGGGATTTGGTGGAATTAAGCAAGGATTCATCGAATTGTCAAATGTAAATATAGTTGATGAGATGGTTAATATGATTATCGCCCAGCGAGCTTATGAACTTAATTCAAAAGCAATTCAAACCGGAGATGCAATGCTGGGCATCGTCGGCGGGTTGAAGAGATAAAAGAATAAAGGGATTCGGGACTCGGGAATAAAAGAATCCCCGTAACCGTTCAGGTGGTAATTTACCGCAGAGACGCAGAGGAACAGAGAAGATATAGAAATAAAATAACGTAACATTTTAGCCATCTGAAGTGAAATTCAGGTAATCAGTTATCGGTCATCAGGTTATCGGTAAAGGGAAAAGATCAATTGGTTGTTACCGATTACCTGATTACCGATTACCTTGCACTTCATTTGTGTAAATAGTTACAATAAATTTTAATCTTCTTCTCTGCGTCTCTGCGGTGAACGGTTACGAATCCCCAAACCCCGATTTTCAGAAGAACGCTCATGAACCGTGGGTTCACAACAGAAGAATGAAAATAGGAAAAAACAGGTGGAGGAAGGATTTTCTCTCTACTTTCTACTCTCTACTTCCTATTTTCAGGAGAAGTTAAATGATAATTAATAAGTTATTGAAGATATTCTTTTTTACCGGGCTATTTGTCTTTTTGTTTTCCAGTATCTCGCTTGCCTTAACTACGATTGAATTGAAAGAAAATGTTTGCCTGACAGGTAAGGAGATATTTCTAAAGGACATTGCTAACTTAAGCAATACATCTGTAGATAACATCTATATTGGTCAGGCACCTTTGCCTGATAGAAAAAGGTATATTACTCAGGAGTATGTTAAGTTAAAAATTTTGCAAGCAAAGATTAAAGAGGAAGATTTTAATCTTATTGGAGCGACAAAGATAGAAATAACAAGTTCTTCTCAAAAATTGGATGTTGAAAAGATAACAAAAATAGCTCAAGAGTATATCCTGACTAATCTTAATACGACTGCTCGAATAGAAATAGAATCATTCCAGATTCCAAAAGGTGTTATTTTACCTGCTGGAAATGTAGAATATGAGATTGAAAATACCCCAATCTTAAAGAATCAGGTATATCTCCCGGTGACCATCAAGGTAAATGGGACAAAATATAAAACGATTAGATTGGGATTCAAAATTCATCGCTTTGCAAATGTTGTAATAGCGGCTAAACCATTGTTACAACATCATATTTTAACGCCAGTGGACATAGAAATCCAGGAAAGAGAGATAACGAATATTAATCCTGCGGCGATAGAAGATGTCATTGGAAAAAGATTGAAAAGTCCGCTGACACAAGGGAAAATATTAACTTATAATTTAATCGAAACTCCTCCTTTAATTAAACGAGGAGATGCGGTTATGATAAAAAAAGAGATTGGAGCACTTATCGTCCAGGCAAAAGGAATAGCCAGAGAAGATGGAAGATTAGGAGATGAAATTCAAGTAAAAAATGTGGATTCGGATAAGACAATTAACAGTATCGTTGAGGATAGTAGAACAGTTGTGGCGAAGTAGTGCTAAGTAATTACCATTCACCAGTTACCAATTACCAAAAATAAGGAGGTTTAATTCAATGAAAATAAAAGATAAACTTTATGTTATTCTTATTCTCTTTATTGGTGTTTTTTCCTGGATTAGGGCTTATGAAACTGAGGCAGAATCACTCTGGGCAAAAAGCAGCCAGGAAAGTTTATATGTTGACCATAAGGCGAAAAAAATAGGAGATATAATCACAGTTCTTGTCGTTGAGTCATCTTCAGCGATGCAGAAGAGCTCAACTAAAAAATCTAAAGATGCCGAACTTTCTGGCGGCCCAACAACTGTGGAAAAGGGTAAAAAGAATCTGTTATCTTTTATACCTTACTTTGGCGCCAAAGGAAAAAGTAAATATAAAGGCGATGCCGATACAAGTCGCTCTGGCATTTTAAAGGCAAATCTGACGGCTCAAGTTATAAATGTTTTACCTAATGGAAATTTAGCCATAGAGGGAAGTAAGAAATTACTTATTAATAACGAAGAACAAATATTAACCGTGTCGGGAGTAATTAGACCAGAAGATATTGAGGCAGATAATTCTATTCTCTCAACCTATATTTTAGATGCCTCAATTAAATATAAAGGTGGAACCAGCCTGTCAGATAAGGAAAAACCAGGACTTATCACCCGGGTATTGACGAAAATAGTTAATGTTTTATTTTAAGTAATCGTGAGGTGAACGGTTACACAATTTCTAATTTCAGCGTTTTAAATGGTATTTACCAAAGTAACTATTCACCATGTAGGAAAGTAGGAGAGTAGGGAAGTAGGAAAGGGAAAAAATTGGTGCAACAGATGTGCAGAGCGGCTGTTTCTATCCCAGCAAATATTGCAGAAGGTTTTAAGAAACTTAATTATCTGCCAGATTTTCAATCCATTTGGGATATATCTGAAGAAGTGAGTAGGATGCTTATAGGTTTAATCAAATCAATTAAGAGTATAATAGGATGAAGTATTTTCCCCTCTTCCTACTTTCCTACTCCCTACTTGATTGGTATGCTGAATAGTTACTTACCAAATAAGGAGGATGGCAAGCGTGTTTGTCTTACGAAGACTTATCATTTTTATATTTATCTTTATAAGTGTCGTAGTTTATGCCCAGGAAACGGTTGTCCGGGTAAAAGATTTATGCCGAATAGAAGGGGTAAGACCTAACCAATTAATGGGATATGGACTGGTTATAGGATTAAACGGGACCGGGGATGATAAAGGAACTTTTTTTACCGCTCAATCCATTGTGAATATGCTGACTCGATTAGGGATTTCGGTGGCTAAAGAGAAAATGGAGGTAGAAAATGTGGCGGCTGTCATTGTGACCGCTCAGTTACCTTCATTTGCCAGAGCAGGAGATAAAGTGGATATAGCCGTAGCAACCTTAGGTAATGCGAAAAGTTTAGCAGGCGGCGTTTTACTTCAGACACCATTATTAGGAGCAGATGGGGCGGTTTATGCCTTAGCTCAAGGACCTATTTTAATTGCGGGCAAAGCCATTGGTAAAAAACATCTTACTGTCGCCCAGATTTCGCAAGGAGCGATTATCGAAAAAGATGTTACCTGCCCGATTGTTAAAGAAAATGCTGTCTCTTTAGTGCTTAAGGAAAGTGATTTTACGACTGCCTTTAGAATTGCAACCGCAATTAATACTAAATTTACCCCAAATACCGCTAAAGCATTAGACCCATCTTTAGTCCTGGTCAAAATACCTGAAAACTATAAAGAAAGGATAGTTGAATTTATATCTGGATTAGAAGGTTTAACCTTAACTCCGGATATGCAATCTAAAGTAATTGTGAACGAGCGAACAGGAACAATCGTGATGGGCAAAGATATTCGCATTTCACAAGTGGCTGTCGCACATGGAAATATAAGTGTTGTCGTAAAAAGTCGCACTGCCACTGAATCAAAAGAAGCAAAAGAAGAAAATGTAATTCTGTTTTCACCTACGGTGACTATCGAAGATGTCGTTTCAGCCTTAAATTCAATTGGGGCTACTCCAGAGGATTTAATCGCTATACTTCAGGCAATTAAAACCGCTGGCGCCTTGCACGCAGAAATTATTATCATGTAGGAGGAACAATGTTAAATAATATACCACCAATTGGGTTATTAAATAATAATCTTAATAAATTTATTCCCAGAAGTAACCAATCAAATGATTTTATGACTACACTTAAAAGTGCTGAGGATAAAGAAAAGGCAAAGGCAAGATTAAAAGAAGTAAGTTATGAGATGGAGTCTATTTTTATCAATCAATTACTAAAAGAGATGCGTAAATCTATTCACAAAACCAATCTTTTTCATGCCGGTTTTTCAGAAGAGGTTTTTGAAGATATGTTATATGATGAATATGCAAAATTAATGGCTAAATCAGACCAATTTGGTTTATCCAAGCAAATTTATGACCAGTTAAGTAAATATTTGTGAACGCAATTTTGTTAATAAGATTCAAGTTTAATGGGACGCAGATTTACTCAGATTATCAGGATATTAAAATATAAAATCCTGTAAATCTGCGTTCATCTGCGTCCCAAAAAAGAAATTCCTATACTATCAAAAATACCAAAATCCCTTTTTGCACAAGAAGTTTATTTTTTGCCTGTTCAAAAACAATAGAATGTTGACTATCTAAAACCTCTGCGGTAACTTCTTCCCCACGGTGAGCGGGAAGACAGTGCATTAACAGACAATCATCTTTTGCAGAATTAAGCATAGCACTATTTACTTGATACGGTGCAAAAATCTTCTTTCTTGTTTCTTCTTCTTCCTCTTGCCCCATACTTGTCCAGACATCCGTATAAATTATATCTGCCTCACGAGCCGCCTCTAATGGGTCGTGGATGATTTTTATTTGACTTTTTGAGTTTGCGGAAATTTCCTTTGCCCGAGAAATTATTTCTTGTTCAGGCATATATTCAGATGGAGTCGCCACCGTGATATTCATTCCCATCATTGCTGAGATTAAAATTAAACTGCGAGAAATATTATTTGCACCATCACCAATAAAAGTTAAATTTAACCCCGTAATCTTCCCTTTCTTTTTCCAGATAGTATAGACATCAGATAATGCCTGGCAGGGATGAAATTGGTCTGATAAAGCATTAATTACCGGGACAGAGGCATATTTAGCCAGGAGTTCAACATCTTTATGAGCGTAAGTTCTGGCAATAATTAACTGGACATATTGTGAGAGTGTTTTGCTAATATCTTCAATAGGTTCTCTTATTCCGAGTTGAATTTCATCCTGGCGTAAGAATATTGCCTGACCACCTAATTGGTGGATGGCAACTTCAAAAGAAATCCTGGTTCTTGTGGATGGTTTTTGGAAGATTAAGGCAATAGATTTATTAGCCAGCGGAAGATATTTTTCCCCACTCTGGTCTTTCTTTAATATGGAATCCGTTAGTTCAAATATCCATCGGACATCCGCAACATCTAAATCAGTCACAGATAATAAATCCCGCTTTCCCATTTTAATTCTCCTTTTTTTGCCACAAAGAAATGTAACCGTTCAGGTAATCCTTTACCGCAGAGACGCAAGAGTTTACAGAGAAAATATGGAAATAAATCAGATAACAGAAAAGATTATTGGTGTAGCCATTGAAATACATAGGACCTGCTTGCCGAATGTTCAGCCGGCAAACCAGATTTGTTAATCCATCCCTGATTTTCATCAGGGCAAGTTTAATGTTGTTGGACTCAAGAGTTTGCACTGATGAAAATCAGGGATGTTAAGCCTATCGTCCATAAATTTTAATTTTCTTCTCTGCGTCTCTGTGTCTCTGCGGTGAAAAAATCACTTTATCCAGTATTTTTACGGCTTCATCTACATCCTGTTTGGTCACAATTAATGGTGGTAATAACCGCAAAACCTTTTCTACGGTGCAATTAATAATTAATCCATGTTCCAGACAGGTAGTAACAATTGGCTGTCCTGGAAACTCAAGTTCCATACCAATCATTAATCCCTTTCCTCGCACCTCTTTTATGAAGCTATATTTATCTTTTAATTCAGATAGTCGATTAAAGAGATAGTTACCTATCTCTTTTGCATTTTCAACCAGATTTTCTTCGATAATGGCATTAATCACGGCTAATGTTCCGGCACAGACTAAAGGATTTCCGCCGAAAGTAGAGGCATGCGTTCCTGGTGTAAAAAGGTCAGCTAATTCAGGTTTGGCGACCATTGCCCCAATTGGCAGACCACTTCCCAGCCATTTCGCCAGGGTGATAATATCCGGGATAATCCCGTAATGCTCGTAGCCAAACATCTTACCTGTTCGACCAATTCCTGTCTGGACTTCGTCTAAAATAAGCAATATTTTATGTTCATCACACAAGGCGCGCAATCCTTTTAAATATTGTTCGTCTGCAACATTAACGCCTCCTTCTCCTTGAATTAGTTCAATCAGGATAGCACAGGTAGATGGGGTAATAGCCTTTTTTATCTCGTCAAGGTTATTGAATGGTACATACTTAAAACCATCAACCAATGGTTCAAATCCTTTATGTATTTTATCCTGACCTGTAGCGGTTAAGGTAGCTAATGTTCTTCCGTGAAATGAGCCAGTCATTGTAATTATTTCATATTTACCCTGACCGTATATTCTGGCAAGTTTAATTGCGGCTTCATTTGCCTCCGCCCCACTATTGGCAAAAAATACCTTCCCTTCAAAGGATATTGAAGACAATTTCTGAGCTAATTCTATCTGTGGAATGGTATAATAAAGATTGGAAAAATGTATCAGGTTATTTGCCTGTTCTGTAATCGCCCTGACTAACCGAGGATGGCTATGTCCAATACTATTTACTCCCTGTCCAAAGAAATCTAAGTATTCTTTACCATTAATATCCCAGATTTTAATTCCTTTCCCTTTGACGAAACATACTGGAAAGCGTTTATAGACAGGAACCATAAATCTTTTTTCTTGTTCAATAATTTGTTTTTGAGTAATCATAAAATTATAACCAACAAACCGTTCGTAGTGTCGTGTTGAAACATCTTCCTTAATTTTCTAACTGCACAGGTCGAATTTTTGTAACCGTTCAGGGCTATACATTAGAAGTGTAAACAAGGAGAAATGGGGAAAAGGGAGAATTGGAGAAATGGCTCAAACTTTTTCTTGCTCCACCCTTCGGACATCAATCCTGGAGTCT
>JBFLXS010000027.1 GCA_040755795.1 bacterium
AATCGTCGCATAGACGGTGATTGAGCCAAAACTTGCTGTCAAAGTCCCGGTTATCGGTGTGGTTGTGGCCGTAAATAGAGTTTGCGTGCCAGATGTCAGCGAAACACTGCCAATATTCGTCTGCCAGGTAAATATCAAACCAGGTATCTGATTGTGATACACATCATAACCTTTTGCCATGAATGTCTTTGTTCCAGCAACAGTCAGTGTTGCACTTGCCGGGTCAATGATGATGTAACTCAATGTCCCAGGTAAAACAGTGATAGTCGCATAAGTAGTAATCGTTCCATAGATAGCGGTTAAACTCCCTATCCCTGCCATCGTTCCTATTTGAATAAAGGTAGAAGAGCCAGCAGACGGTGAAATCGACCCAATAGTGGTCAACCAATTGAAAATCAAGCCATCAATAAAATTGCCATAACCATCATACCCGCGGGCAGTAAAGGTTTGAGAGCCATAAAGTGGCAAGGTAGTAGTAGCAGGATAGATAATGATGTAACTTAATGTACCAGGGGTAATGGTAATTGTCGCCAGGCAGGTTACACTTCCTGATGTCACCCCTAATGTCCCGGTCAATGCAGTTGTTCCCGCAGTAAAAAGGGTATAAGTTCCAGTGATTTGAGATAAAGTGCCTATCAGAGTGTTCCATTGATAGGTTAGATTAGGAACTTCGTTGCCATACTGGTCATAACCTTGTGTGGTAAAAGCCTGTGTCCCGACTGGCATTAAAGTTGCACTGGCAGGATAGATACGAATATAATTCAGCGGGTCAGGGGTAATGGTAATGGTTGCCGTATCACTCAAACTGCCATGTATAAAGGTTAGTGTGCCTGTAGTAGCTATCGTGCCAGCAACAAATAAAGTCCAACTCCCACTTGTCGGTGAAATACTCCCCATTCTCGTCGTCCAGGTAGAATTGATGTCGATATGATTCCAATATGCATCATAGCCATGCGCGGTAAATGTCTGTGTGCCATAAATAGATAAAGTTATCGTTCCTGGATTTATTCGGATATAGGTTAATGTCCCTGGTGTAATGGTAATCGTGGCGGAGGTAGTGATTGTGCCTGATGTTACGGCTAATGTGCCGGTCAATGCCGTTGTGCCGGCAGTAAAAATAGTCAAACTACCCGTTTCTTGAGATAATGTGCCAATCTTAATCTGCCAGGCATAACTTAAATTTGAAATTGCATTTCCATATCTATCATATCCTTGTGTGGAAAAAGTCATCGTGCCTTGCGGTGTTAAACTTGCGGTTGCCGGATAGATGAGGAGATAATTTAACGGGTCGCAGACAATAGTAATTGTTGCTGTATCACTCAGGCTACCGAATGCAAATGTCAATGTGCCAGTGATTGCCCTGGTTCCGGCAACAAATACCGTCATACTACCAATTGTCGGCGAGATACTACCAATCGTCGTGGTCCAGGTGCAACTGATATTGATATGATTCCAATAAATATCATAACCATGTGCCGTAAATGTCTGTGTGCCATAAATAGATAAAGTTATCGTTCCTGGATTTATTCGGATATAGGTTAATGTGTCTGGTGTAATGGTAATCGTGGCAAAAGTAGTGATTGTGCCTGATGTTACGGCTAATGTGCCGGTCAATGCCGTTGTGCCAGCAGTAAAAATAGTCAAACTGCCTGTTTCTTGAGATAATGTGCCAATCTCCGTCTGCCAGGTATAACTTAAATTTGGAATTGCATTTCCATATCTATCATATCCTTGCGTGGAAAAACTCATCGTGCCTTGCGGTGTTAAACTTGCGGTTGCCGGATAGATGAGGAGATAATTTAACGGGTCGCAGACAATAGTAATTGTTGCTGTATCGCTCAGGCTACCGAGGGCAAATGTCAATGTGCCGGTGATTGCCCTGGTTCCGGCAACAAATACCGTCAAACTACCAATTGTCGGCGAGATACTCCCAATCGTCGTCGTCCAGGTGCAACTGATATTAATATGATTCCAATAAATATCATAACCATGTGCCGTAAATGTCTGTGTGCCATAAATAGATAAAGTTATCGTTCCTGGATTTATTCGGATATAGGTTAATGTGTCTGGTGTAATGGTAATCGTGGCAAAAGTAGTGATTGTGCCTGATGTTACGGCTAATGTGCCGGTCAATGCCGTTGTGCCGGCAGTAAAGATAGTCAAACTGCCTGTTCCTTGAGATAATGTGCCAATCTCCGTCTGCCAGGTATAACCTAAATTTGGAATTGCATTTCCATATCTATCATATCCTTGCGTGGAAAAACTCATCGTGCCTTGCGGTGTTAAACTTGCGGTTGCCGGGATAAGGACTAAATTAGTTAAACTTCCCGGGATGACGGTTATCGTCGCCATAGTCGTTACTGTACCAGACCAGGCGCTTAATGTTCCAATTAAGGTCGTTGTGCCCGCAGTAAAAACAACTGTCTGCCCAGAGGTAGAAGAAAGTCTACCTATAGTTGTTGCCCAGAGATAGTCTAATCCCGGAATAGCGGTATGTGATTCATCATAGCCTTGTGCGGTAAAAGATATAGTGCCTCCTACGGCGATGCTCGTCGTTGCCGGGGTAATCTGAATATATGCCGGGGGACCACCCTGACCAAGCATATACATTTTTCCATCTGTAGAATTTATGTAGGCCGTAGCATTAGACCCCATTGCCGGAGATGATTCTATAATATCTGAAGTCAAATAACTCCATCTATAATTTCCATCAGGTAGAATAGCATAGAGTTTTTTATCATAAGAACCAACATAAATTGTGCCATCTGTGCCAACTATCGGGGATGATTCAATCCAATTGCCAGTCGCATATCTCCAATGCAAATTACCATCAGGTTTTATCGCATAGAGATAATTATCATAAGAACCAACATAAATTGTGCCATTTTTACCAATAGCCGGGGAAGATTTTACCCAACTATTAGTTTTATACCGCCAGTGTAATGTTCCATTTGAGTTGAGGGCGTATAAATAGGTATCATTTGAACCAACATATACCGTGCCATCTGTGCCAATAGCCGGTGAGGACTCTATCCTATCGCCTGTTGTATAAACCCATTGTAGTGTGCCGGTAGAACTGATGGCGTGGAGTTTACGGTCATAAGAACCTACATAAACCGTGCCATCTGGATTAACCGCAGGCGAGGAATAAATCCAGCCGCCAGTCTCATAACTCCATTTAAAAGTCCCATCTGGATTTATGGCATGTAATTTTTTATCATAAGAACCAATATAAATCGTCCCATCAGGCCCTATTGCAGGTGATGAGTAAATCATATTATCCGTTTCATAACGCCATTTAAGACTGCCATCTGGTTTTATTGCATAAAGATAATTATCTGTTGAGCCAATGTAGATTGTGCCATCAAGGTCAATTGCGGGTGAAGAATAAATCATATTGCCAGTGAGGTATCGCCATTTTAAACTACCATCTCTATTTATCGCATAAAGGTATTTATCGGTTGAGCCAAAATAAATCACACCATCATGACCAACCGCACAGCCAGAATGAATCAAACCACCCGTTGTATAACTCCCCAGTAAAGATACCGGACTGGGACCTGCATAGGAGCTGACGGCATTATGTTTATAGTCATATCCCCAACCAGGCCAGATATGGTCTAATTTAAATACCTCGATTATGGCTGTTTTAGAAACAGTTCCAACGGTTACTGTTAATGTTCCGGTTACAGGATTTGTCCCGGAAATAAATGTTGTTGTGGCTCCAGTAGTCGCGGTCAGTGTCCCAATAGTCACCTGCCATCGATATTCTAAATCAGGAATAGAATTATTATGGACATCATAACCCTGGGCAGTGAATAATTGTCTGCGATTAACCCCTAATGTTGCGGTTGAAGGAATGATTGAAATATAACTAATGGTTCCGGGAATAACCGTAATCAGCGCAGTTGCAGATAAACTATCGCAGGTCAGGGTAAGCGTCCCGGTAATTGGAGATGTGCCGGCAATAAATGTCGTCCAGGGACCTGTCGTCGTGGCTAAACTCCCAATGGTTACTGACCAATTAAATAATAATCCGTAAATAGGCTTACCAGTGGCATCAAACGCATTTGCCTCAAATGTTAAAGTTCCATCAACGCCTATGGTCGCAGAACCTGGCGTAATACTAATAGATGCAGGAGAGAGTGCCACAGCCAGAGAATAAAGTTTATTATCATTTGCTCCAACATAAATAGTATTTCCGGTACCTATTGCTGGTGAAGATAAAATTGCAGAGCCAATCGGATACCGCCATTTCAGATTACCTTGAGGTGTAATCGCATAAAAATAACCATCATAAGAACCAATATAAATGGTGCTATCACTACCGATAACTGGCGAAGATTTAATCCAACCCCCAGTTTCATAAGCCCATTTTTGACTGCCATTTGGATTGATTGCATATAATTTCTTATCATAAGACCCAACATAAATCGTGCCGTCTGTGCCTATTGCCGGTGAGGATTTGACCCAATGGCCTGTAGAATATATCCATTTATGACTACCGTCGGGATTAATGGCATAGAGATTATAATCATCTGAGCCAATATAAATCGTGCCGTCTGTATCTATGGCTGGTGAGGAGTCTATTTGTTTCCCAGTAGTATATATCCAGCGATTTGTGCCATTGGGATTTACGGCATGCAGTTTTTTGTCATAAGACCCAACATACACTGTTCCATCTGTGCCTATTGCTGGTGAAGAATGCACCCAACCGCCAGCATAATACCGCCATTTTAATGTCCCATCTGGACTGATGACATAGAGATACTCATCGTAAGACCCAACATAGATATTTCCATCTTCACCAACAACTGGCGAAGATTCTATCCAGCCATTTGTTTTGTATCTCCATTTTAACTGCCCATTTGGAAATATGGCATAAAGATAGGTATCAGGCGACCCAACATAAATAACTCCATCAGGACCAATCGCCGGTGAAGAAGAAACCATATCACCGGTTGGATATGACCATTTCAAATTGCCATCTGGATTTATAGCATATAGTTTATAATCATCTGAACCAACATAAATCGTGCCATCATTGGCTATTGCTGGCGAAGAGCGAATGGTATTTAAGGTTGTGTAAGTTCCTTTAATGCTTACCGGACAGGGGCCTGTATAGTCACTTCGTCCGGTATGGGTGCTGTTATATCTCCATTCTGGCCAGATATGAATTAGTTTGATGATATTTACAGTGGCTGTGCCAATAACCGCATCTACTCTAACAGTAAGAGTTGCGAGCATAGCGGTTGTGCCTGCGGTAAATGTAGTCAATGAACCAATAGTATTTGAAAAAGTCCCGGTTGGCATTTCCCATTGGTAAAGTAAACCTGAAAGAAGGTTATTAAATCTATCATAACCCTGTGCGGTAAATGTACAGGAGCCATTTACGGTTAAAGTCACCGAAGCCGGCGAAATGATGATGTAACTTATGGTGCCCGGGATTAAGGTTATTGTTGCAGAATTTATGATATTTCCATATTTTGCGGTTAATGTGCCGGTAACCGGGATAGTGCCAGGGATAAATAAGGTATTCGTCCCTGATGATGGATAGACACTACCAATGCTTGTCGCCCAACTAAAAAGAATGTCTTCAATAAGGTTATGATAAATATCATAACCTTTAGCTGTAAATGTCAGACTGCCTTCAACCGATAAAGTCGAAGATGCCGGGATAATGATGATGTAACTTAATGTTCCGGGATTAATCGTAATCGTGGCATAACTTGTTATCGTGCCGTAAGTTGCGGATAAACTACCAATACCCGTCCTTGTGCCGGCATAAAATGTGGTCTGCGTGCCTACACTTATTGAACCAATAGTACATTCCCAGTTAAAAATTAACTCCGGAATCAGGTTATCAAACCTATCATAGCCTTTTGCCGTCCAAGTCAAAGTGCCTTCAACAACCAGGCTCGCACTGTCAGGCGTCATCATAATATAACCCAATGTCCCGGGATTAACCGTGATTGTCGCATAAGTCGTTATTGTGCCATAATGTGCAGATAAACTGCCTATCCCGGTCTTTGTGCCAGCATAAAACTCGGTCTGCGTGCCAATGTTGACATTAACAGAACCAATTGTCCAGCCCCAGTTAAAGATTAACTCCGGAATAAGGTTATCAAACCTATCATAGCCTTTTGCCGTCCAGCTCAAAGTGCCTTCAACAACCAATGTTGCACTGCCCGGCATCATCACAATATAACTTAATGTCCCGGGATTAACCGTTATCGTCGCATAACTCGTTATTGTGCCATAATGTGCAGATAAACTGCCTATCCCGGTCTTTGTGCCAGCATAAAACCCGGTCTGTGTGCCACTGCTGACATTCACAGAACCAATTGTCCAGCCCCAGTTAAAGATTAACTCCGGGATAAGGTTATCAAACCTATCATAGCCTTTTGCCGTAAAGCTCAAAGTGCCTTCAACAACCAGGCTCGCACTCCCAGGTATCATCACAATATAACTCAATGTCCCGGGATTAACCGTTATCGTCGCATAACTCGTTATTGTGCCATAATGTGCAGATAAACTGCCTATCCCGGTCTTTGTGCCAGCATAAAACACGGTCTGTGTGCCAATGCTGACATTCACAGAACCAATTGTCCAGCCAAAGTTAAAGATTAACTCCGGAATCAGATTATCAAACCTATCATACCCTTTTGAAGTGAAACTCAAAGTGCCTTCAACAACCAATGTCGCACTGCCCGGCGTCATCACAATATAACTTAATGTCCCGGGATTAACCGTTATCGTCGCATAACTTGTTATTGTGCCATAATGTGCAGATAAACTGCCTATCCCGGTCTTTGTGCCAGCATAAAACTCGGTCTGTGTGCCAATGCTGACATTGACAGAACCTATATTCCAGCCCCAGTTAAAGATTAACTCCGGAATAAAGTTATCAAATCTATCATAGCCTTTTGCCGTGAAGCTCAAAGTGCCTTCAACAACCAAACTCGCACTACCCGGTGTCATCACCATATAACTTAATGTCCCGGGATTAATCGTGATTGTGGCAAAAGTCGTTATTGTGCCATAGATTGCAGATAAACTGCCGACACCGGTCTTTGTGCCAGCATAAAACACGGTCTGTGTGCCAATGCTGACATTCACAGAACCAATTGTCCAGCCAAAGTTAAAGATTAACTCCGGGATAAAGTTATCAAACCTATCATAGCCTTTTGCCGTCCAGGTCAAAGTGCCTTCAACAACCATGCTCGCACTGCCCGGCGTCATCACAATATAACTTAATGTCCCGGGATTAACCGTTATCGTCGCATAACTTGTTATTGTGCCATAATGTGCAGATAAACTGCCTATCCCGGTCTTTGTGCCAGCATAAAACTCGGTCTGTGTGCCAATGCTGACATTGACAGAACCTATATTCCAGCCCCAGTTAAAGATTAACTCCGGAATAAAGTTATCAAATCTATCATAGCCTTTTGCCGTGAAGCTCAAAGTGCCTTCAACAACCAAACTCGCACTACCCGGTGTCATCACCATATAACTTAATGTCCCGGGATTAATCGTGATTGTGGCAAAAGTCGTTATTGTGCCATAGATTGCAGATAAACTGCCGACACCGGTCTTTGTGCCAGCATAAAACACGGTCTGTGTGCCAATGCTGACATTCACAGAACCAATTGTCCAGCCAAAGTTAAAGATTAACTCCGGGATAAAGTTATCAAACCTATCATAGCCTTTTGCCGTCCAGGTCAAAGTGCCTTCAACAACCATGCTCGCACTGCCCGGCGTCATCACAATATAACTTAATGTCCCGGGATTAACCGTTATCGTCGCATAAGTCGTTATTGTGCCATAATGTGCAGATAAACTGCCTATCCCGGTCTTTGTGCCAGCATAAAACCCGGTCTGTGTGCCACTGCTGACATTCACAGAACCAATTGTCCAGCCCCAGTTAAAGATTAACTCCGCAATAAAGTTATCAAACCTATCATAGCCTTTTGCCGTGAAACTCAAAGTGCCTTCAACAACCATGCTCGCACTGCCCGGCGTCATCACAATATAACTCAATGTCCCGGGATTAATCGTGATTGTGGCATAAATCGTTATTGTGCCATAAGTTGCAGATAAACTGCCGACACCGGTCTTTGTGCCAGCATAAAATTCGGTCTGCGTGCCAATGCTGACATTGACAGAACCAATTGTCCAACCAAAGTTAAAGATTAACTCCGGAATAAAATTATCAAACCTATCATAGCCTTTTGCCGTGAAACTCAAAGTGCCTTCAACAATCAATGTCGCACTGTTAGGTGTCATCACAATATAACTCAATGTCCCGGGATTAACCGTTATCGTCGCATAAGTCGTTATTGTGCCATAATGTGCAGATAAACTGCCTATCCCGGTCTTTGTGCCAGCATAAAATTCGGTCTGTGTGCCAATGCTGACATTCACAGAACCGATTGTCCAGCCAAAGTTAAAGATTAACTCTGGAATCAGATTATCAAACCTATCATAGCCTTGTGCCGTGAAGCTCAAAGTGCCTTCAACAACCAATGTCGCACTGCCCGGCGTCATCACCATATAACTTAATGTCCCGGGATTAACCGTTATCGTCGCAGAACTCGTTATTGTGCCATAATGTGCAGATAAACTGCCGACACCGGTCTTTGTGCCAGCATAAAATTCGGTCTGTGTGCCACTGCTGACATTGACAGAACCAATTGTCCAGCCCCAGTTAAAGATTAACTCTGGAATAAGGTTATTAAATTCATCATATCCTTTTGCCGTAAATGTCCTGGTGCTATCAACGACTACTGTGGTGGTTGAGGGATAGATAACGATATAACTCAGTGTGCCTGGTTTAATGGTTATTGTTGCAGAAGTAGTTATTGAACCTAAAAATGCGGTTAAACTCCCAATACCACCTGTCGTCCCGGCTATAAATACCGTTAAAGTGCCTTTTGTTACCGTAATTGACCCTATGGTCCAATTCCAATCAAATATTAAGCCGGGGATAAAATTCATATATTTATCATATCCGGAGGCAGTAAATGTCTGAGTGCCAAAAAGTAACACGGTAACAGATGCCGGATTGATGATAATATAAGTTAATGTCCCTGGTATGACCGTAATCGTCGCAAAGGTGCTAATAGAACCATGACGGACGGTTAAAGTGCCCATACCAGCAGATGTGCCAGCATTAAATACCGCCGCACTATTAGCCGTAACAGAACCAATCGTTGTTTCCCAGACATAAATTATATCCGGGATGAAATTATGATAAATATCATACCCCAGAGCCGTAAATGTCCTGGTGCTACCGGTAACAACTATTGCTGATGTCGGGTCAAGAATGATATAACTGAGTGTTCCAGGAAGAACATTAATCGTCGCATAAGTCGTAATCGAACCGAATAAAACCGTCAGGCTGCCTAATCCCGCCTTTGTCCCAACTTCAAGTAAGGTATTAGTCCCTGTTGTCGGTGATATTGAGCCAATATTAATCAGCCAATTAAAAAATAACCCATCAATAAAATTGGAATAAATATCAAAGCCTCTAACTGTAAATGTTTTAGAGCCAAATAATTCAAGTGTTGCCGTTGCCGGGTCGATTAAAATAAATGATAATGTCCCTGGAATAATGGTAATTGTTGCCAGAGTAGTAATCGAACCCAAACTTACCCCTAAAGTTCCTTCTAATGCCCGTGTCCCGGCTGTAAAAATGGTCGCACTACCAATACCCGATGAGACGCTTCCAATAAAGGTATTCCAATTAAAAACAAGTTCAGGTATAAAATTAAAATATGTATCATAGCCATAAGCGGTAAATGTTCGTGTGCCATCTACAACTACGGTTGTAGTCCCAGGCATAATAATAATCTGCGTAAGTGTGCCTGGAATAATGGTTATCGTCGCCAATGTCGTTAGTGTTCCAAGATAAACACTTAAAGTGCCCTCCACTGTCCGAGTCCCGGCAGTAAAAAGGGTAGATGACCCTGAAGTTGACGATAAACTGCCAATTAAAGTTTGCCAGTTAAAAATAAGATTTGGGTTATAATTGTTATATTTATCATAGCCATAGCCGGTAAATGTTCGCGTGCCATCAACGGTAAGAGTAACTGTAGCCGGATTGATGATAATATAAGTCAGGGTCCCCGGGACAATAGTTATTGTTGCAAAACCAGTAATAGAGCCTGAAGTAACGGTTACTGTTGCAATTAAAGTTATTGTCCCAGCAGTAAAAATTGTAGATGTCCCGCTATTCGTAGAGAGGCTACCCAGAGAAACCTGCCAGCTATAACTTAATCCGGAAATAGGCCGCCAATACTGGTCATATCCCTGTGCGGTTAAACTAATAGTGCCATCGACTTCAATCGTTGGTGTGCCTGGAGTAATAAGTATGTAAGTAAATGTCGCGGTAGCCATAGTTATTGTGGCAAAACCCGTGATTGTGCCGTAAGTTGCCGATAAAGTCCCTGTTTGAGCAATCGTGCCAGCAATAAATCTCACCGCAGTCCCGGTTATTGTAGATAAATTCCCAATTTTAGTATTCCAGTAAAAACACAAATTAGAAATTGGATTACCATATTTATCATATCCTTGTGCCGTAAAAGTTTGTGTGCCACTGTAAGGCAGGGTAATAGACCCGGGTGTAATAATGATATAACTTAATGTGCCAGGGATAATGGTTATCGTGCCAAAACCTATAAAAGAATCTGAACGAGCACTCAAAGTTCCTATCAATGCCTTTGTGCCTGCTGTAAAGATAATAGACTTGCCCGTAGTTGGCGAGATACTTCCTATAATGGTGTTCCAATTGTAGATTAAATCAGCAATAGGATTATCATATTCATCATATCCCTGAGCCGTAAATGTCAATGTCCCATCAACCACAACGGTTGTCGTTGCTGGGGTGATTTTTACATAAGATAAAGTCTTTGGGATGCCGGTGATAATATAAACCTTACCAAAATTTGCTCCCATATCATCGTTATAAGGTGCACTAATGATTGTTTCCGGTGCTCCATCATGATTGACATCACCGCCACCTGCGACTGAATACCCAAAATAATCCTCGCTGTTTTCTCCAGGCATACCAATATCAGGTAAAGTATCTATTGGATTTCCACCATAATATGTGTAAAATTTACCAGTGAAAGAATTAACAAAAGGTGCACCAATCACAACATCATCAAAACCCTCATTATTTACATCACCAACACAATCTACGGCAAAACCCAAACTACTATTAGGCACTGAGCCATAAAAAATTACATCCGGGTTACCACTAAGGCTACCTGAAGTCCCATAATAAATACAACAAGCATTGGCATCTATCCCTGGTGCACCAACAATCGCATCGGCATAACCATCTTTGTTAATATCACCTGCCGCACCAACTGAATAACCTAATTTAAGGTCTCCACCAATACCGTAGGTAATCATATCAGCAACGGCATTGGTAATAGTCCCACCATAAAATACATAAGCACTACCCCAATAATTAGAGGGGAACTGTAGAACTCCATAACTATAAGCACCAACAATCACATCACTATGGCCATCTTTATTCATATCACCAACACCCGCGACTGAATAACCAAATAAATCTTGTGAAATGCCGCTGGCAAAGGTTACATCTACAGTGGTATCCATAGATGAGCTGCCATAATAGACATAAGCCTTCCCCATAAAATTATTTCCCGCACTAAATCCGGGTGCACCAACAATGATATCCTCATACCCATCTCGATTTATATCACCCGCATTAGCCACAGAATATCCACGGAACTCATAAGCAGAACCGGTCAAGATAAGATTTGAAGTCAGTGATGGTCCATAATAAACATAGACTCGACCATAATGTCCATTGTAGGTATGAGCCCCGACAATGACATCATCATAAATATCATTATTGACATTAGCGATGGCGACCGAGATACCAAAATTAATACCGATTGCCTCACCTCCTAATATTATATCTGCTGTGTCATCTAAAACCGAATTACCAAAATAGATATAAACCCTGCCTTGATTAGAATTATAGTTAGGTGCCCCAACAACAACATCATCGAATCCATCACCATTTATATCACCATTACCAGCAACCGATATGCCAAATTTTTCATTTTGATAATGTCCTTTTAAGGCAATAAGATATTTTAACGGTGTAATGATGTCTCCGTATTCACTGGTAATAGTAATCGAGGCAGTTGCCGTAATAGTTCCTGATGTCGCTGTTAATGTCCCGATTAAGAAAGTTACCGAACCAGCAATAAATACTGTTTGACTTCCAGTCGTGGGAGCAATACTGCCAATCTGTGTTTGCCAGGTATAGGTTAAATCAGGGATGGGATTGTGATACCCATCGTAGCCCTGGGCAAAAAATGGCTTTGCGGATTTGACAAATACGGTTGCCGTAGCAGGCGTGATAGTAATATAGGAAAGTGTTCCCGGGATAATTTTAATCATAGCAACAACGGTTACAGAACCTGATGTAACGGCTAAAGTCCCGGTTAATGCCCTTGTGCCCGCAGTAAATATTGTTGCACTACCTGTATTCGACGAAACTGTCCCTATCTGAGTCCCCCAGAGATAAGTTAGCCCTGCCATTTCCTGATTATACTGGTCATAGCCTTGTGCGGTAAATGTCGAAGTCGCATTCACCAACAGAGTAAAAGTCGCCGGAGTAATAATGATATAGGTTAAAACAGGGGCACAGATACTGATTGTGGCTATCCCGGTAATTGTGCCATAAGTAGCGGTTAATATCCCAACAAGTGTTGTATTTGTGGCAGTGAAAATAGTCGATGTCCCAACTACCATTGAAACAGTGCCAATGTTCGTATTCCAGATAAAACTCAAATCCGGGATAAAATTCCCATAACTATCATATCCCTTTACCTCAAAACTTTTAGTGCCAAGTGATTGAATCATTAAAGTAGCCGGGGTAATAATAATGTAACTTAAAGTGCCCAGAGGAATAGTAATTGTCGCTACTGCGGTTAGAGTTCCAACACGCACAGTTAAAGTCCCGGTTAACGCAGTTGTGCCTGCCCTAAAAACAGTAGAAGTGCCTGATGTCGTCGATAAACTACCTATCATCGTCTCCCAGATATAGGTAAGATAAAGGATAGTATCACCATATTGGTCATGTCCCTCTGCAGAAAAGGTGCAGGTAGCATAAGGTGTTAATGTTGCCGTAGCAGGTGTTAAGGTGATATATTTTAATTCACGATAAATTCCACTAATGACATACGATTTCCCGGCATTAGACCTGCCATCCGGGTCATGGTAAGGGGCACCAATCAAAAACTCATATGAAGCATTTCTATCTAAATCCCCTACCCCGGCTACCGCATAACCAAAATAATCAGATGTATTTTCTCCGGCTATACTTAAATTTGAAGTGGTACCAATTGTATTTCCACCATAATAAATATAAGTTTTACCCCTGCCAGAGTTCTCAAGAGGGGCACCAATAACAATATCATCATAGAAATCTTGATTTGTATCATAAGCCTTATTAACCGAAAAACCAAACCAACCACCAGCTACGGGTCCATTTATCGTTGTTCTGGACAGATTGCTGACAGTTTTACTCCCATAATAGACATAGCACGCATTGGTGTTTGCTCCAGGTGCTCCAACCAAAAAATCTGCATACCCATCAAAATTAACATCCCCGGCTCCTGCCACGCAATAGCCTAATTTATTATCCTTGCCTGAGGCACCATAAACAATAAAATCAGCGATAGAATTAGTAATCGTGCCACCTAAATAGACATAAGCACTACCCCAATAATTAGAAGGAGCTAATACCACACCATATCCATAGCCACCAACAATTACATCGCTATGTCCATCTTTATTAATGTCACCAGCACCTGCCACCGAGTAGCCAAAATAATCCTGTGATATGCCAGTTTGCAAGGTTACATTTGGTGAGGGATTATTGGTCATTGTGGTGCTACCGTAATAAATATAAGCCTTACCCATAAAATTATTTACCGCACTAAATCCCGGTGCCCCAACAATGACATCATCACAACCATCCTTATTCACATCCCCGGCAGACGCGACTGAATAACCTAAATATGTACCCCCAGGACTGGTAATCGTAACATCAGGACTGGTATTTATACCTCCTGCATTTCCAAAAAATATATACGCCCGACCATAATAACCATTGTAAGTATAAGCACCAACAATTATATCTACATAACTATCTTTATTTACATCCCCGGCACAGGCAACGGAAATACCAAATCTTTCCCCAGCTGATTGTCCCAAAATAGTTATAGTTCCAACCTTAGTATAGATATAAACCTTACCGCGGTCTGAGCTATACCGATAAGCACCAACAATAAGGTCATTATAACCATCCTTATCTATATCACCAGCATTAGCCACCGCATAACCAAACAGGTTATTAGCATACTCTCCCTTCATACTCATAGTCAATGTTTGAGCAGAAGTTATGCTGGTAAATAAACAGAGGGTAAATAATGTAAAAAATGATTTTTTCATTTTATTATTTCACCATATAAAAGCCTAAAAATGGCAAAAAAGGGCACAGTTCTCCCCTTTCCCATTTGTATCTATTCAGTATTTTTGACAGGATGAACAGGATTAACGGGATTTTTGTTTATTCTGTTCATCATGATTGTAGTTGTGATGAATATTCCGACAGATCTCTCACCTTTCGCTTTACTTCAACCTTTTTTTCTCCAAAATTAATAATCAATCCAACATCCTTATGAGTGGCAGTCAAATAGTTCACTAATTGTAATTCATGTGCTGTGACAATCTGTCGAACGGATTTTAATTCCAAAATTACCACATCTTCTACAATAATATCCGCCTCAAACTCTCCGACAATTTCTCCATCATAGAATACTTTAATAGACTTTTGCGAGTCCGCCTTCAACCCGGCTCTTTTCAATTCAATTAGTAAACATTTCTCATAAACTGATTCTAAGAACCCAAATCCCATGGTATTATAGACACGATAAGCACAACCAATGATTTTCTCTGTTAATTCTTTATATTTCATCATATTAATACATCCACAAGGTTATGATAATTTTTTTTGATTAACCGGATAATTTTAACATCCTGTCTATCTTGTAAATCCTGTCAAAAGAACTGAATAGTTACTCCCATTTTCATTTATTTTAGATTTTGGATTTAGCCAAATTTACAATTCAATCGAAAATCCAAAATCCAAAATCGAAAATCCAAAATAATTCTATCCCCCTTTCTTTAAACATCGGCGAAAAATGGAAAAATCTTTAGTTTTTTTATAAAAATAAAAAAGACCGTTTCCCAATTTTTTAATCAACGGTCTTTTTATTTACAAAAATTATTATATCCCTTAATGTTAGGATACCATAAAATCAAGTTTTTGTACTGATAGGAATTTGCTTTTTGGATCTTTTGGACTGTTCATTCATTTTTGCTCCTTCGGAGGATATTATAGCAAAAATTTTAGCATATGTCAACAAAAAAATCCCAGTTGTTTTCGAGGTCTGCCCCCGGTCTGCCCCTTTCGGAGCGGCAGACAGTCCTGAAGAGTAAAAAATCTTCGCACAAAAACTCCTTGAAATAATCCAATTTTTTATCCCCCCAAAATTTTTTTAAAAAAATATTTGTATTTTTACACTTTTTATGGTATAATCATAATAGTATATACTATTATGATTCTTTAGACTTCTGCAAAATTGAGAAATTGTTGATTTATACTCAACACTGGCATAATCTGTGATTTAAACTAAACTTTTGCGTTTTTTGCTAACACTTTGTATTTCAATCTCTTGTGTAAATAAGGGGAAACGGGAAAGGGGGGAAAAGGAAAAAGAAGTATTTTTCTCTAAGTATAAGAAATATAGTTAGTTATACATGAAATTCTTTTTCCCCTTTCCCCAATTTTCTCCATTTCCCCTTTCTTACACCTAAAAAAAACGCAAAAGTTCAAATAATATAATAAATACAAAAGATGTGGGTAACGATAAGGATTTAATCAGGGATAGAAACAGGTTTTATCCGAGAGCGTTTACCAAAATTAAGGAGGGAAAGGAAGATATGATTAGTTTATTAATTTTAATTGTTATGCTCATTTTTTTAGCGGGTTATTGTGTTTATGGTCGGTTTTTGCAAAAACAGATGAAATTAGATGATTCATCTCTTACGCCGGCACAGGAGATGAATGATGGAATAGATTTTGTTCCGGCAAAACCTATGTTGTTATTAGGACAACATTTTTCGGCAATTGCGGCCGCTGGCCCGATTGTTGGTCCCATTCTTGGATGTTTATGGTTTGGTTGGGCACCGGCACTTCTCTGGATAGTTCTGGGGGCAATATTCATTGGTGGTGTCCATGATTTCTCAAGTTTAGTTGCTTCAATTAGACATAAAGCCGCATCTATTGGTGAGATTGTTAAACAATATATGTCCCCGACCTCTCATATCCTATTCCTGATTTTTGTCTGGCTTGCCTTGATTTATGTCATTATTGCCTTTACAGATATTACAGCTCATACCTTTAAGACAGTCGTTAAAGAAGAGGCATTTGGTCCTGGCGTGGCGGCGTCATCCTTCCTTTATCTTCTTGCGGCAGTGTTTATGGGAATCCTTTTATACAAATTTAAGATTAAACTGTGGTTAGCAACCGTGATATTTTTGCCAATAGTATTATTAATAATCTGGGTTGGACCACGATTACCCATAGAAATACTTGGTTCATTATCTGTAAAACAATGGGATATAATCTTGTTGATATATTGCTTTATTGCCGCGGTCATCCCAATGTGGTTATTACTTCAGCCTCGTGGCTATCTTGGTGGTTGGTTTTTATATCTTATAATTATCATTGGGTTGATTGGCGCAATATTTGGAGGATTTACCATACAATACCCGGCATTTAATCTTGAAGGATTAAAAAGTCTGGCTAATGGAAAATTACTCTTCCCTGTTTTATTTATTACGGTTGCTTGTGGTGCGTGTTCAGGATTTCACGGAATTGTCAGTTCGGGAACGACTTCAAAACAACTTTCCCGCGAAAAAGATGCGGTGTCAGTTGGTTACGGGGCAATGTTACTTGAAGGTTTAATCGCAGTGCTGGCAATGATAACCGTCATAATGCTACCAAAAGGGGCAGAGATGCTTAAATCCGACCCAAATCTTATCTATGCTAATGGTATTGCTCAATACATGGGGTTAATTGGAATAGCGTTTAGTTTTGCCTTCCCATTTGCCTTACTTGCTTTTTCAACCTTTGTCTATGATACCCTTGATGTTTCAACAAGGCTTGCCCGCTATATCCTCCAGGAACTAATTGGGTGGAAATCAAAAATTGGCGGAATAATATGTGCCTTAATCAGCTTATTTGTTCCTTTATTATTTTTAATGTTGACCAAAGAAAAGGGATATTTAGTTGCCTGGCCAATCTTTGGCACAAGCAATCAATTACTTGCTTCTTTAACCTTACTTGGAATTTCTGTCTGGTTGATAAAGACTGGTAAAAATGCCATTTATACCATCCTACCAATGATATTTATGTTAGTGATGACTTTATGGTCATTGGTAACTTTAACCTTACCTTTCATCACTTCTTTACCAGAAATACTTCAGGGTAGCAGTGTTGTCCCGGATGTTTTGATTTCGGGTATTTGTGGGATTGTCCTTTTGCTTCTAAGTATAATGCTTATCATTGAAGCGATTAAAACATTATCCCGGAACATAAAAGGAACTACAGCGTAGCCTGTGAATATGTATAGCAGTATATCGGTAGAAATAAATATCATACAAATAATGTCCCATAGGGACAATATATCGGTAAATGGCTTTCCATAAATTTCGACCTGTGCGGTTAAATGTAAAATGGATAATGTCCAATGAGAAATGTCCAATGAAAATGTATAATTGAAAAGTAATGAGTCTTGCGAAGTCCTAAAATTTCCCATTTTTCATTTTCTATTTTACATTTTACATTTATTTTTCCTTTGCGTCTCTGCGATGAATTAGTCTAATCGCACAGCTGGATAAATTTTCTACCAATATATCGTTCCTACGGAACTGATTGATTTGTCTATCTATTCCTACCGATATTATGTTCCTAACGGAACGATTATTCTCATGCCTTATTTATGGGGTATTATCCTATGTAAACTTCCAGTTAATAACCGCTATAGAGTCTATAGTCTTGTGTCTGATGTCCAGTGTCTGAATCACAGTTACCCTTATTTTTTAATTGACTTTTTAACAAAAGGTAAGTATAATAAAGATATGCCAGGATATTTTGTAGCAGAACCTCCAAAAATAGAAGTTTTTGATGATAAAATACTAAAAAATGCAGAAGCCAAAAAATTGATTCAAGACATCCCTGTTTTGCTTTCTAACCAGATAAAAGAAGAGGCAATAAAAGTCGTCTATACCAGTCTTCAAGAGGCAAAAGCAGGGAGGATGATTGATAAAATGACCGTGCGGGAGGTGGTTACTAAATTAATTGAAGAAGTTATCTCAAACTATGAAGATTCTTTGATAAATCTTATGGATATTAGAACCTATGATAAATATACCTTCTCACATTCAATCAATGTTTGCACCTTATCTACACTCATCGGTCTAAAACAGAAATTAAAAAGGAAAGATTTAGAAGATTTAGCTATTGGTTCGTTGCTTCATGATGTAGGTAAAATACTGATTAGGCATGAGATATTAGATAAACCCGGAAGATTAACCCCAGAAGAATTTGAGGAGATGAAAAAACATCCTATTTATAGCTATAATATCCTTTCGAGAGAAAAAGATGTAAGTGAAGTTCCCAGAATGGTCGCTTATGCCCATCATGAAAGATATGATGGCCGAGGGTATCCACGGAAATTAGTCGGTGCTGAAATTCCACAATTTGCCGTAATGACCTCAATTGCCGATGTCTATGATGCCCTGACAACGGATAGACCATATCGAAAAGGGTTACTCCCTCATGACGCGATGAGAATTATTATTAGTCAAACTTATAGTGATTTTGCCATAGATGTTGTCCGTGCTTTTTTGAGAACTTTGTCTATCTACCCTCTTGGAAGCTTAGTTAAGCTTAACACCGGAGAAATAGGATTAGTCGTTAAAGTAAATGAGCGGGCAATTGTCAGACCAGTGATTAGAGTATTGATTGATGCTAAAGGCGAACTAATACCATTTTCAAAGGTTAAAGATATAGATTTGACCAAAGATGCCACGAGATTTATCGAATGTCCGGAGAGTGAAGAGATATTTAGCAAAAAGTAAGCATTTAGCAGTGAAGAGTGAACCGTGAAGGTAATGGGTCAGTTATTTGGGGGAAACGAACATTAACCTGTGGAGGACAAAGCAATGAAAATAGTAGGCAAGTAGGTAGTAGGTAAGTTAGGAAAGGGATAAAGAATGTGCACGGTATTCCTCTTCTGGGGGCAATGTCTCCCCCTTTCCTACTTTCCTACTCTCTTACTTCCTACTTTTAGGAGAATTCCCCATTTCACTGACCCATTACCCGTGAAGACTAATCAGTAGCCTACTGTTCAGTGATTTCAGACTGAGGTGCAAGAATAATGGTAACTGCGATTATCACAATATTACAAAACAAGATATTTTTAGCGTCGGTTTTAGCCTGGTTAATTGCCCAGGTTTTAAAGATTATTATCTATGCCCGCAAGAATAGACGAATAAATTTTAGACTGCTGTTAGGTTCAGGTGGGATGCCAAGCTCTCATTCAGCAACCGTGATGGCTTTATCTACTGCTGTTGGTAAAATACACGGCTGGGATACACCACTTTTTATTGTCACTCTGATATTTGCATTTATTATTATGACCGATGCGGTTGGTGTCCGGCGAGCAGTTGGTCAACAAGCACGGATTTTAAATATTATGGTTGATGAACTTTATGAAAAAGGAACAATAAGTGAGCGGAGATTAAAGGAATTATTAGGTCATACGCCGGTAGAAGTCTTTGTCGGCGCCGGACTGGGGATATTAGTTGCCTTAGGAATTACCGCATTGTAAAAATTTGGAGTCTGGAAACAATGGAAGAAAAAATTAAGTCTCTAATGATAGAGGCAGAAAATGAAATTAAAAAAGCCATTTCTTTTGAGGTATTAGAAAAACTGCGGGTAAAATATTTAGGACGAAAAGAAGGATTGATTACCCAACTTCTAACCAGGATGGGAAGTCTCTCTGCCGAAGAAAAACCTAAAATCGGGAAATTAATTAATGAGATAAAGAATAAAATTACCCAATTACTTACCGAAAAAACAGAACTATTAAAATCTAAAACCCAGCAAGAAAAATTACTTTTAGAAAAGATTGATATAACCTTGCCTGGTATTGGACCTCAAATAGGTAAATTTCATCCCATAACGATTATATTAAACCAAATAGTAGATATTTTTGTTAGATTAGGTTTTCAAATAGCCGAAGGGCCTGAGATAGAATTAAGTTATTATAATTTCGATGCCTTGAATATCCCACTTCATCATCCGGCACGGGATATGCATGATACCTTTTATGTCAAAAGCGATTCTGAAGATGTGATTTTACGCACACATACTTCCCCGGTTCAAATTCGTGTTATGGAAAAACAACAACCGCCTTTGCGAATAATTGTTCCTGGCAGGGTCTATCGTAAAGATGCTGATATTTCTCATTCACCTATGTTTCATCAAGTAGAAGGTTTATTAGTTGATGAATGGACGACATTTAGTGATTTAAAGGGAGTGCTTTCATCATTTATCCATCTTATCTTTGGGGAACAAACTAATCTTCGGTTTAGACCGAGTTTCTTCCCTTTTACTGAGCCTTCGGCAGAAATAGACATTTCTTGCGTAATATGTGAAGGAAAAGGATGTGGGCTTTGTAAATATACCGGTTGGATAGAGATTTTAGGCGCCGGGATGGTTGACCCAGAGATATTTAAAATAGTTAATTATGATTCAACAAAATACACCGGTTTTGCCTTCGGCGTCGGCGTAGAAAGAATTGCTATGCTAAAATACGGCATCAATAACATTAGATTATTTTTTGAAAACGATATTCGGTTTTTAGAGCAATTTTAAAATAATGTAAGAGTTCAGGTAGGATATAAAAAATAAGGAGAAAGGGAGAAGATGGAGAAGTGGAGAAAAGAAGAGTTAACTGATAGGATTATTAATGCCTGTATTAATGTCCATAAAGAGTTAGGGCCTGGTTTTCTGGAGAGCATCTATCACAATGCCTTGAAGGTTGAGTTTGCAAGACAGAACATCATCTTTGAATAAGAAAAAGAAGTCAAAATATTCTATCAAGGTATTGAGGTTGGGATTCATAGACT